>NZ_JCAMOP010000038.1:0-91550 GCF_059512345.1 Bradyrhizobium sp. Unk1 | reverse complement strand
CAGCTACCAGATCAATCGACAACTCTCTGGGTGGATCCTTCCTCCACTGGTAATACGCGCCGTCGGGGCGCACCGTATGCCCTCAACATACCGACCCGTTCGAGAACCAGATCCAATCCAGTTTTAGACATTCGCGCGCGCCTCTGTCGCTGATCCTTATCGGATCAACTTTGTCCGAATGATATCGACAGAGGCCCAAAGGGAGACGGGAATGGACCCAATTGACAACGTCAACCATGCGCGGCTCAGATGAATTACGTCGAGCCGCGACAGGAAGAGACAGCGCAAGCAGACTTTGATCAGCGGCGTAGAGAACCACAGCCAATCCTCCCAACATCAGCTTCACCCGGGGCTGGATCGCCCCGGACTGCAACGGATGGCAATAAGAGAGCGCAGGCTATCCAGGAGAACGAACGGTGCGCAGCTGCATCCTTTGTGAGAACGCGCGCTCAGCTTGCCGCAACGCTGACCTGCGCGAATATTGCGGAAATCGAACTCGCTGCGCAAAGGTTAGCACAATGGTCAAGAGCGACTGGGCCGTCGGCCGACGGCGTCGATAGTGGCCGCCTCTACGACGACGTGGTGACATCTTCGTACGCGGAGCTGCAGCGCTTTCAAGACCACGCCAGCCATTGCAAGCACATGGGTTGGACCGTCAAAGCGCGATGGCCCATTTGCGTTCCATGGCGGCTTTGCGTTACGACGCCGCCCCCTGGAATATCTGGGGAGGCCAACGACTTGATCTGGGTCGCGCAGCGGCAGAGCACATGAGGGGCGATACCAGTTCTTCGCCTTTTGTATTACTGTCCGAGGAGGCCCTACAACTGCTCCTTTCGCCGGACGACGACAACGAGTATGGCGCCAAAGCAATCGCGGAAACGCGAATGAGCTGCACAGCTACACGGTGCCGAGGGTCACCATTTGGACGGCCGAAGATCGTCAGTATTCTTGAGGACGGGACTGAGAATGATGAACCCAATCTGGCATGGGTGAGCGATACCCCAACTGAGGAGCGCGAGGTACTGTTTCTGGGCGGGAATCTAGCTGACTATCGGACCGCTAGCGCATCGAATCCATACAAAGTCAGGGACAAAAGGCTGAGGGTAGAGGCTGCGCATTTGTCTTTTCCGACGCTCGGAAAAATCGAAATCAGCGTTCGCGCCATCTATAACACTCCGGTCCGACTGGCCAGTGGGGGCTGGCCGCGTACTGCACTTGGACAATCAGAGTTTCAGCCGAAAGCTGTACCGTCTTTGCATTCGCCGCACTTGTCGTGAGGTTGGAAAGGCACTTGCCCGCCATCATTCATTCTATCTTTCCGCCCGGCCACGTCAGGTTTTGGAAAGCTAACGTGAGTAGCGAAAGAACGAGGAAGCGATGCCAGTGGACTGCACCATGGACCGATACAACGCGATCAACCCAGCCGATAAAGATTCCGCTGCGTCAGATACCACCGTGGAGCAGCCGCAACAACCGCAAGCGGCGTTTGAGCAACACTTGGGAGAGGTGCGACAGCTCGGCCCGCTATATCCCCATAGCGATCTTTATGACATCACCGAAGAAGACGATCGCCTCATCCAAGCAGCGTCTGGTGCTGCCCTTGACCGAGGGCCACCGCCGAATGCGACCACCATCGAAATTTACGACCGTCGGCTTCGCAAATTGGCTGAGGCGCTGAAGCAGTCTGGTCAGTCGATTGCTGAGCTCGATGACGATACGTTGCTCGACCGCTCCAAGAAGCTACTGCCAAAAGACAAGGTCATCGCCCCTGCATTGTCAATGGTTAGTAGGTACCGCGAGCCCAGCGACAGCGCTCCGGCCCTCACAACACATTATCGTCCGTCCAAGGAAGACGCGAGCCTCATCAGAAAGGCCACCGAGGCGGGCTTTGGTCGAGTAATCGAAGCAAAAACCGCCGCAAATTATGCTAGCAGTCTTCGGAAGCTAGCGGCAGCACTGAGACCTTTGTCAGTTGCTAAGCTCAGTCACAAAGCGCTGCTCGGCCATGCCGACGCTTTGTTTCCGAAGGACAAGAAACTCATCTCCTCGTTGAACAGGCTGAGTGACTACCGCCGGATCGCCGGGCAGGACAATACGGGGGCTGACGGAGGCAACTCGCGCCAGCCAATACAGCCGGACGCCGATTTGCCCGTGCAGCTTTTCGATCATGAGCAGCCTTTGGGGAACGCTGCGGACCAAGGCGGCTCATTGCCGGCCCACGGTTTCAATGCTACGCGGGTTTGGGAGGGAACGGGTTTAACCCTTCATTCTCCCGTGCAACGTGTCGCCCAGGATGTGCTTTTCGACGCTGTGCGCCGAAGCGAAGTGCCTCCACGTGCCAGCTTCGATGCGCCGATACTTTGGCGGGGAATGCGTGCCGCCGCCCCCTCGCCCGTGCAGAGTTTTGCTCAGGAAGCGCCTTTCGATGCCGCGGATCGCGAGGGCCTGCTGCCAGCGACATCCTTCGATGCACCAGTGCTTTGGCCAACCACGCGTTCAGTCACCCACTCGCCCGTGCAAAGTGTCGCCCAGGAAGAGCTTTTCGATGCCGCGGATCGCGAGCGCCTACTGCCAGCCGCGCCCTTCGATGCACCCGTGCTTTGGCCAACCACGAGTTCAGTGACCCACTCGCCCGCGCAAAGTGTCGCCCAGGAAGAGCTTTTCGATGCCGCGGATCGAGACGGGTCTGCGCCTGCTGTCAATCTGGATGCGTCCAAGTTATGGACAACAATGGGGTCGCCCCCCCAAAGCGTCGGCCGAGCGGATCCTTTCGATGCCGTGATCTGGCAGCCCAGCTCACGGTCGCAGAATCCCGCCTCTGAAGAGGACTTTTGGAGGATGATGCATCAAGATGGTGCGACCCCGGCAACACATGATCCAATGTCCACCGCAGCCGAAGAGAGCTTTGATGCCTCTTTGGCCGTTCCCGAGGATTTCTCCCATGGCACCCAGGCCGCGCCGGATATGATGCGCTCCAGGCTCAGCCGCTGGGGTCTGTTGCCGGATGCAGCACAGCGGGTAAAGACCTACGACATTCACGGTGAACGCTATACGGCCGTGCTAGGACCGCGTGGGCGCAATGATGTTCAGCTCATCCATCTGCGGTCTCCTGCTATCGGCGATACGTTTGATGTTTCGTTCGCCGTGCCCAAGGATTTTTCGCATGGCACCCAGTTGGCCCCCGAAATGTTGCTTTCCACGTTGGGCAAGTGGGACTTCTTGCCTAATGGAGAACGTCCGGTCATGAACTATGAGATTGGCGGCGATCGCTACACGGCCGTGTTGGGACCGAGAGGATCCAACGACGTTCAACTCATTCATCACCCAAGGCTCGCTTTGCCGGGTGAAGCTGTGCTTGTAACGCCGACGGCTCCCCCGCATGCCTACGGCGGCCTTGCACCTGGGTTTAGTCCGCTCTCCTCGTTCGAATTGCGAAAGGACGCCCCTTTGGCGCCGGCGCCAAACATTCCACTGCCGTCTGCCGCACCGGGATCGGGCCATCAACCGTCCCCGCAAGTGCCTGAACTCGGAGAGTTGTTCGGCGACGACTGGAGGCACGGCCCCCAAGAGGCTTCGCCTCTCGTGATCGACATGCTCCAAAACCTGGGCCTTCTGCCAAGCCAGGAGGTCCCAATGACCCGTTTTCTGATCCACAGTCAGCCCTACACGGCCGAAAGCCTACCCGGTGGCCGCGTTCTTCTCTTTCATCGGCCGCAAATTGGCTGAACGAGGTGCTTTCGGCACCTCGGGCAGCTGCTCAAGCTCCCGAAACCACGTCGGATCGTTTGCTTTCAGAGAAATTAGAATTGCGTCCGAAAGACAGTTTAAGCGGCGAGCAAACCTCACAACGGCGAGGCCGAGCCTGATCTAAAGCGGGATGGTTCAATCACGTTGTGGCCGCATTCGGCAGCACGGAAGTTTCCGGTGAAAGGACCCCCAAAAGACGCGGGATGCAAGATACGAGCGCATCGTGGGGTGGGCAAGGGTCGCGCGTCATCATCGCGGGCGCCGCTTGATCGGGTTGGAAACAATGCTCTCACAAGGACCGCGGACAGCATGCGGACGTACCTAGGCGAGCCAATCTGGAGCGCTCAACTGAGAGGCCTTGGCTCCAACCCATACACGATAGCCTGAACCGCCGATCTTCCAATCACTGGATCGAATCGAGATCGACGGCCCTCATAAGTTACCTTGATCGAACTGCAGCAAGTTCGTGCAACTCGATGCCTCCCCCGACGAAAAGGCGGCCAGAAACACTCTGGCCGTTCCTGACGATCGAAACGATCCGCGTCATGGCTTGCGAAGATGTCCACACGATTAAAGGATCAAGTTTTCGAAGCGTATCCCCCTGCCCTGTGCTCTCCGTTACCAGATGAACTTTGCGCCATCCGGCAGTTCGCAGATGAATTCGCCCTGGTTCACGAGTTCGGTGGTCCCGACGACAAGCTTCGAGGCTCGCACCGTCAGCTTGCCTTCGCGGCTGAGGCTATGGCGGATGTACTCGGTCACGGCATGTCCGGAGCTATCGACCGTTTGGTGCGCATTAGCGAAGCTGATGCCGTTCTGGGCGGTCACCCTGAAGGCATTGATGACCAGACCGGCCTGCGTCGCCGACGCAGGCTTGCCAGCCTCCGCGGTGGTACAGCGGCTCATGTCCAGTATGAGCTTCACATTCTTCCCGGCCTGCAGGGCATTGAGCACCTCGGTGTATTTCGGCGAGGGCTCATCGGCTCTCGCCAGCGCGCTCCCGCTCGCAGCCGAAAGCAAGGACAACAGGATCGTCAATCCTATGCCAGTAAACTTCATATGCTCTTCTCCCTCGACAAGTACCACAGATCTCGTTTTTCAAGTCTGCGTGCTCGCAAACCGTTTGGCTGATTCCACACATCAAGCGCGCTCGCGCCTGCGACAAAAACATCCTGTCGCAACCAAGCGCAAGTAGTTGTGATGGCTATTCCGACATCACAACCTCGTATGTCAGGTTTGCGGAAGTGGCTTAGCCTCGCGCGACGTCGACTAGAACGATCTGATCGAGCGTAGGCCGCTTGGAAAACACAAAACGGCAATCGGTCGCGCTCCTCCATTGCAGGCCCAACGACCGAAAGCATGCAATTCTCACATCTGCATAAAGTAGACGATCTAGGAAACACTTCGACCAGCCGCATGCGCCAGCTTGTCCATCTTGATAGCTGTGCAAGGACTGTCTGCCCCAGACGACGTCTCCGCAATGAGGTGGTGGAGCGAACCTGACGCGGCGGTCGGATCAAGCTCAGTCAAGGCACCCGATCTCGGCCTAGTCGAAACAGCAATACCAGAAGGCATAAGGCGGCACCGACTTTTGATCCGTCGCTTTGCGCGGCTTCCGTCCAGCTGACCGCTCGCTTCACTGACTGAATCCATTCGGCATCCCTCAAAAGGCTAAAGCTAAATGGCTTCCTTCCTGGTCCGTCAGCTTCTCGAAAGCTGCACCTGCAACAATCTACGCCGACAGCCGGCCCTCGAAGGGAGAAGAGATATGAATGTTGATCCGCGGAATGCCGCAGCAGCTGAATGACTTGGAATAGACGACTTAGATTCGGTCTACCCGACCTCGCATGCAGTCTCCTTAGCGGCAAATTCCGCGACTGATCCTCGTCTGCGCCGAACGACGTGGCCCCGGAACCCATCGCTATCCAGCCTCATCATTTGTCAGCGCGCGCTCAGCTTGCCGCAACACTGACAGGCGCCACTCTTGAAGCGCTTCGGAACGAGATCGACCTTGCCGAGCAGCAAGCAGCACATTGGTCATCGGCGACCGCAGCTCCCGTCGATCGGGACCGCCTATTCGACGAGGTGGTGGGGCGTCATATGTCACACTGCGGCGTTTTCAGAATCAGGACAATGATTGCAAGCCGCGCATGGAAGAAAACACGAGCGCGATATCGCATGTCCGCAACACGGCTCGGGATCATTCTTCCGTTGGAGATCCTCTGGAGCGGTATGCTATGGACCGAGCGCGCCAAGCTGGCTGGCATATGCGCGGGAAGACAACAGCATCACCCTTCGTATCGTTGGTCGAGGATCCGGCAAAACTCGCCGTTTCTCGCGATCCTTGGGCGAGAGCGATCGCCAACATGCGGACGCGCTGCACACCCCGTACCGAAGCCAACTGTCTGGACCCCCGAGGACGTGCTGATTAGCATTGGGCTTGGAATGAATGCCGAAGATCAGGACAACATCGATGGGACGTCGATTGATATGCTCACTGGGCAGAACGCCAACCCTAGAAACCGAGCGCCTGTTCCCGGAGCGGCAATTTGGAAAGCTACCGGACCGCTAGCGAAGCAAATCCCTACAAGCACGAGAGTAATGAGTAGATGGTCCGTCGACTGCGCCATTTGACAGGTTCGTTGGCGTTCAAGCACCAAAACACCCCCAAGGAAGAACTGGAGAACGGCGCACCAGCTCCGCCTCACGCACAACAGCTCGAGCATATTGGCGGCGTGATCGATGGCCCGATCAATTCGCCGATCGAGCGGTACAGCAGTTGAGGGCTGCGACGGAAGATGCCCCCCGACGGTTGGGAGGACGCCGGACCATCCTCTCTCCCCTGCCCGCTCGTTAAAGCATTCTGGCATCTTAGATGCGTTGTGACATCGCCCGGCATCAATTTGTTAGCCACCCCCACGGTTGGCCGGCGGCTTTGGTTAAGCCGCTGAACGCTCCCCTGCCTTAGCTAGCTCGGCCTGCATTAACCGCGCGGTCAACTAAACAGGTCTTTCGGCCGCAAATCGTATCAGGTATTCACTCACCCGTAGCAAACGGCGCTATTGCATTACAGCCGATCCGTAACCTGGATGCGTTCCATCAAAACAATCGATTTTGCCGAGCATGCCTACAGGCCTCATAGTCGATCGCGATATATGGAGACCGCATTCAAGATGACCTCTGGCAATCGATTCTCTCCTCAGCCCCTTGCCGAACAACTTGGCTCGCGCCAACTTGGCTCGCGCGATCGGCAGTGTGCATTTCGGACGTTAGGTCCTGCGCGTCACATCGACGTCCCGCGCCCGCCCCGATTTTCGCACTAAATTGCCGAGTATGAGGCGGATCGGATTGGCCGATCTTTGGCGCCATAGCCGAACGACTGCCTCTTCGCGCGCTTCAAGGCGTTATGGCGCTACGCTTGATTGGACGGACGAATGCTCACGATCTTGGACAGAGCGAGATTGACCTTCGCACAGCTCGACGGCATGGCCCCACTGTGTCGTCATTGCCTCACAAGGAGTCCGATGTTGATGGCGCCGATACAAAGAGCCCTTAAAGGCACTTGAATCTCACCCAGCGTCAGATTGTAGGATTTCCGACAGTCCCGCGACAGAATCCACTCGCGTGAACTCTTCCTGACAGGTAGCGACAATTGCGAACGTCTCAGAACCTCAATGCTCGGCCAATACGGCTTGTGACACTGCTTGACTGCTCCGATTCAGAGCTTGCATCGTTAATCTGCTCTGTGAGCGCAAGACGAACCGCGAGACCAGGATCCAGCGCGCGAGAACAAGGCGAGCAATCGCCGTACCGATCACAGGCAGAGTCCAAGCTTGAGACTAGATCGTTCTTGCGCCGTTCAATCCGTCTGACGAAATTGAGCCGGCGTCACCAGCTCAGACAATGCGCGACAGCGATGCCAGGCTCAAGTTGTCCTTCCTTGCCAGCCTTCGCTCGGCTGGCGCGGATAAGATCTCGGAAGCAACCGAGCTTCAAGACGGTTGACACCATGTTTGGTCATTATCACCGGATAGCGAGACAATGTCTAACCCGCCGATGGGCGTGTTGATCGTTTCATCGCATCTTGGCTTTTTGCAGCTCCGTCGTCCGACGCATAGCGCGTGAACCGTCTTAAACGCGGAAAACTTGCGTTGTCGTGACTTGACGACACTACGGGCCCAACAGCCCTGCAGGGCTGACCGCGGTCTAGGCGAATTTGGGGAGTTTCCAATGTCGGTTTCGCAAGTCTGTTCGGCGGTAAATACAGCCGCTCTCGCCTGCGCTTTCGTTTCGTTCGGGCGGTTTGGCACGATCGCTACTGCAGGCGCTCGTGTAGTGCATGCAGGCATGCATCAACGCGCGGCCAGGACTCTCGGCTTCGCGAGAGATTGCAGAGCTCTGGCTGGCGTAAGGGAGATTTCGAGGAGCGCCCCCCCGCGCAGGCGATCCGCCGCATGCCGCCACCTATCCGACGACGATGGACGCGCAGACATGGGTCGCCTACCAGCAACGTCTTGCGTGTCGTTTACGACTTTTCGAATTCACGCCAAAGCGGCAGCCTCTAGGTTCCGCCGAATTTCATGGTCAGCGTGACACGCTCAAGTCCTGCCGAGGATGGACGAGAGGCGATGAATGCGAATTCTCCTGGTTGATCATCATGCGGACTTTGCCCGCGACTTGAAGGAAGCGCTCTTAAATTGTGGCTTCGCCGTCGACGTGACACGCACGCTGGATGAGGCGGCGGCCGCGCTCGATTGCGCGAACTACCACATGGTCCTGCTCGAATCGGCTTTGCCCGATGGAGACGGATTGGGCTGGCTGAAGCAGTTGCGGCGCGAGGGACGATCAATGCCGGCTATGATGATGAGCAGTCTAAATGATCTTAGCCGGCGGATTGCGATCTTCAATGCGGGCGCGGATGATTTTCTGCCCAAGCCCGTGTCTATCGACGAACTCATTGCCCGCATGCGAGCTATTTTGCGACGGTCAACGCAAATGATGGCGCCGGTTGTGACATTCGGGAATCTGCATTTCGATCCGATCGCGAGACAAGTCTCGATCGGCGGTCAAATACTGAGAATTGCGCGCCGCGAAGTGTGCATTCTTGAACATCTGCTCAACCGCGCGGGCCGTACCGTGCCGCGCGCATCACTCGAAGATAGCTTGTATGCATTTGACGATGAGGTCTCGACCAATGCGCTGGAGGTCGGGATTTATCGCTTACGCACGCACTTGAGCCAAGCGGGTGCAACGCTGAGGATCAAGACCGCGCGCGGTGTCGGTTACACCCTCGAACTCATCGGCGCAGCATCGGCTGCCTAGCCGATCGAACTTGAAAGCAGCACTCCCTTGAACGTGGTTAACAATGACGCCGGCGAGCCGCCGATGGTCGCCAGCGGCTCGCACTATGCCGCTTTTCCCCGCTTCAGCTACGTCCTGTGCGCACTCGCTGTGCTATTTCCGCTTGCTGTCACAGCTCAGACAAAGTGGGATCGCAAAGGGGAACCGCCTCATGCGGCGCCTGGCAGCACCACGGGCACGATCAACCTTACCTCCTCACAGGGCAAGACAGTTCATCTGACCGGGCCGGCTGCGAGCATTTTTATAGCCGACCCGGCGATTGCGGATTATCAGGCGCCATCGAACACCACGGTTTTCGTGTTTGGCAAAAAGGCCGGACGGACGAGCTTGTTTGCCCTGAACGACAGCGGAGAGGCTCTCGCCGAGCTGCGTGTTGTCGTCACCCAACCGATCGAGGATCTGCGGGCCGCGCTTAAGGCCGAGGTCGGCGACTATCCAATTCAGGTCAGCTATACTCCGCGCGGCGCGATCCTTAGCGGTACGGCGCCTAATGCCGACGTCGTCGAGACCGCCAAGAAGGTCACTGAGCAGTTTCTTGGCGCGGGCGCGCTGGTTGCCAACAAGATCCAGGTCGCCGGCTCATTGCAGGTGAATCTCAGCGTACGGGTGGCAGAAGTCTCCCGCAGCGCCGTCAAGGATCTCAACATCAACTTCACCGCCTCGAGCCCAAACGGCGCTTTCCTTGTGACCGGCAAAGGGGGCGGGTCCGGCTCGGCCGGCGGCGGCGGCACGATCGGGATTGGGTTTAGCGCCGGCAATACCAACCTGAGCGCTGTTCTCGACGCTCTCGCGAGCGAGCACCTCGCATCAATCCTGGCTGAGCCGAATCTAACAGCCATGTCCGGCGAAGCCGCAAGCTTCCTCGCCGGCGGCGAATTCCCCATTCCGGTGATGCAGGACAACCGGCAGGTTTCCGTCCAGTTTCGCCAGTTCGGCGTGAGCCTCGAGTTCGTTCCGACGGTTCTCAACAATAATCAGATCAATGTCCGTGTGAAGCCCGAAGTCAGCGAATTGTCGAGCGAAGGCGAAGTCAAAATCAATGGCATGGCGGTCCCTGCCCTCTCGACTCGGCGGGCGAGCACGGTGGTCGAGCTCGCCAGCGGTCAGAGCTTTGCAATCGGCGGCCTCATCAGGCGCAACTTCAACACTGATATCGGCGAGTTTCCCTGGCTCGGCGATGTGCCGATCCTGGGCGCGCTTTTTCGCTCCTCATCGTTTCAAAAACGTGAAACCGAGCTGGTCATTATTGTCACGCCTTACATCGTGCGGCCCGGACCGAATCCGAACCGCATGAGTGCGCCGAGCGACCGCATCTCACCGCCCTCAGACGCGGGGCGGATTTTGACGAACACGGTGGCCCGGCCGC
Source organism: Bradyrhizobium sp. Unk1 (assembly GCF_059512345.1). NCBI lineage: Bacteria > Pseudomonadati > Pseudomonadota > Alphaproteobacteria > Hyphomicrobiales > Nitrobacteraceae > Bradyrhizobium > Bradyrhizobium sp. Unk1. Next base: position 81,076 of record NZ_JCAMOP010000038.1, on the reverse strand, counting down.
CGCGAGAGCGCGATGCGCCTCGCGCCAGCGCACCAGGATTGACCGGCAGCGCCGGCTTTATTATCGAATGAGGATGGCCAATGACTTTGCGACATCTGTGCTACCCGATCGTTATTGGAGCAACATTGGGGGGCTGCGCAGTCACTGCCTCGATCCAGCCCGCGCCGGCTAACCAAGAGATCCAGGTCGAGCAGAAGAGTAGCGTGCTGTTCCTGCAGAGCCTTCGTGGCCCCGAACGGCATCGGCTGCGAAGCTTTATTGCAGCGACCAGTCGCGGCCGGCGGGATGCCCTCCATGTGGATGTCATCGGCCCACCCAGACTCATTGCACAGGTGGCCCACGAGGCTCGCGCCATGGGCGTTGCCACCTACAACATCCGCCTGTCCGCTTCTCGTGTGGATTTGCCGGCTCGTTCCGGGGTGAGGATCGAAGCGATCACTTTCGAAGCCCATCCTCCGGTCTGCCCCTCGCTCTCCATCGTCGGTCCTACAGTGAACGACAATTCGTTCAATCCAACCCTTGGCTGCTCAGTCCGGCATAACCTTGCGGTCATGGTCAATGAACCTGGCGACTTGTTAGGCAATAGCGCTGTCATGCCGACCAGTGGTGATCGTGCAGTGCTTCCCATCACCGCAGGTGGGGCCACGTCGGCGGGCAACAGGAGCAATTCGGAGGATCAAACCCATAACAAGGTTGCGCCAGAAACCCAATAAGCGGCTCGTAAGACCCGAGCAGCATGAACGTCGGTTAGCATCCTTGTCCATATCAGTCTTCGGAATCGGCCGACGAGCCTCCTGCATTTCAATCTTTGCTCGGTCCTTTCCTTGGGATCGTGCAGCTTGCAGATCAGGTTCTGGGACAGTTGGGTCGTTGACCAGAGATTTGAGCGCATCGCTGTTTTGCACGACGCTAAACTAGGCCAGCGGCAAAGACTGCCTTTGCAACCCTCTCGAAACAGTCCATCGGAACGGCCTTGCCCATCGCACCTTTTCGGATCAGCTGACGCGCCAACACATGATCCTCGACAATGTTCAGACGTTGGGCGCGCGCCTGTGCCAGTAACTGTGAAGCCGTTTCGCCCTCGCCGCGGCACACCAGTACCGGGACGCCGGTCTCGCCCCGAACGTAGCGCAGCCCGATCAATGTCGCTCGCCCCGTCAGTATCACTGTCGCCCGATGGATGCCGAGCGGAGACTCGTTCGCCGACTCCCGGCGGAGCCTGCGGTGTTCACCCTTGATCTGCGGACTACCATCCTGTTCCTTGGACTCGCGCTTGGCTTCGCTCTGCGTCATGCGCATGTCGCGCAAGAACAACCAACGTTGAATGAGCAGATCGGCCAAGCCGCCAATCAGAAGAGCGCCGGCAGCAATCGCGATCAGCACTTTGAGCTCTTTAAAGACAAAACCAAAGCAGCTCAAATCGCAAACGGGCAAGTATACCAGTGCCCTCCAACTTGCGAGCACAGTGAAAACGAACGTAGCGCCAAGAACCAAAACTTTGACGATAGACTTTCCAAGCTCGACAACCGACCGCTGGGAGACAATCCGCTTCAGCCCTTTGACGGGGTCCAATTTTTCAAAGCTGGGTTTAAGCGGCTCAACCGAAATCGTCAGCCCGCCGCCGGCCAAGACACCGGCCAGAATCGCCGCAACAACCGCCGCACCTAGGATGGGCGCCGCGGCTGTTATAGAAAGGTCCATCAATCCGACCAACGCCTGCCGGGCCGCACTGTTAAAGGGCTGTTCCTGCAGCTTGTCGGTGAGCCGCACGGCTTCGCGCCATCCGTCTTCGATCGGGCCCGCCCTGAAGCACAGGCAGCCGAAACCAGCGCAAACGCTTGCCGCGGTCACAAAGTCGGCGCTGCGCGGGCTCTGCCCTTTCTTACGCGCGTCCCTCAGCTTCTTGTGACTTGGTGGAAGGTTTTTCTCTTCGCTCGTGTCGTTCATTTCAAGAACCTCTCGAGCCACTCCAGCACGCCGTTGAACCGAATGATCTCTGCTCCCATATATTCGATCAGGAAGACGGCGTAGCTGACCATAATGATGCCAAAGGCGGCATTCTTGATGGTCGGAGAGAGATCATTCAGCTTGATTTGCGGCGCAAAGCGCCCGAGCAGCATGAGGGATACGTCGATCAGAAGCAGCAGAGCCAGCACGGGCCCGGCGACCACCAGGGTCGTATGCATGATATGGTCGAGAAGCCCGATAAACTCCATTGCCCCGTGGTGGGTCAGGGGCGGTAGCAGCTGATACACGGGCCAGATCAGATAACTTCCATATAGGCATCTGACCATGGTCTGCAGACCTCCTGATACAACGAAGATCGTAACCGCGGCGGTCCCGAGAAAGAGCCCCATCGGGGCGGTTTGACTGCGTGTGGCAGGATCGTCCACCTGGCTGGAGATGCCGCGCTGGGTATCAATGATGTCACCAACGGCCTGGATGCTCCAAAGTGGTATACTAAGCAGAAAACCGAACAGCAGGCCGATAAATATCTCCTTCAAACCGAGGAGCGAGACCGCAACCATACGGGTGCCCGGATCTAGTGTCTGTAAGCCGTTCCTGATCTGCATCAAGCAAGGCAATGCAATCACAACCGTCGCGCTTGCGCGGATAATCCCGCTAATGTGCGGTCGCGTGAATACCGGAAGAACCAGCATAATGCCGAGGGCCCGGGCTGCGCCAAGTCCGGCCGCAACGACGAACTCGACAGCAGTCTGAATCAGAGTTTCCGTCTCGGTGGGTGACAAAGCATCCATTTGAGCTCAGCTCGTCGTTCCTTCAGCCAATGCAACCGTCGCACTCACGTCGCCATGATGTGAGACGTCAAGAACTCTGCAGATCTCGAGTCCCAGCGGTTGCAGAGCGACAGGCCACCAACAAGGCAGATGACTTCGGCTTCAACCATCCATATGACTACAGCCATCCGGCGCAGAGGTATGACCATTCGATGAGAGCACTGGCGAAATCGCGCCGCTGCGCGGCCCTACAAGCCACGCTTCTTCCGCTTTCACCGGCCGCAGCACGGTTTGGAGATCTGAGGGCCTCAAAGCTTCCATCGATTTCGCAATCTATGGAGATCGGTCTCGAGCGGCACCTTCATTCGCAGGCTCATTCACCAGAACGCCAGAATCGTGGGGCCGCTTGCAATCAAAGCGGTTCGCCCGTTCACTGCGTCGACAACTCGCCAGGCAATGCATCGAGGACCAGGTCTCAGCAGGTAATTCCGTCACGTCGAAGCAAAACCTAAATCGAATGGATAGAACTTCCAAATGGGGTCATTCTTCCTCCGAATACGGCAGGCTCACGGAGCCGAACAGGACAGTTCGGATATCTATCCGTCGCATGCTAGCGAGGCGAGCTTTCGATAAGCTGACGAACTCGCCCTTTTCTGGTTCACAATCAAGGCCGACAAACGCGCGCTATAGCTAAACCTTGGACAGCCGTGCGTTCCGCGCACTAATACCTCGCGGTGAGCGCGGGGAACTCAGTGAAGATATGCTGGGCTTGCTCGATCAGCGGCGCGCTCAGCACCGGAGCAAACAGAACGAGCACGGCGACGACGACGAGGAGCTTCACGGTAAGCGGCAAGGTTTGATCCTGGAGCTGGGTTGCTGCCTGCACGATGCCGATACCCAATCCGGCCACGAGGGCTGCCAGGAGCGGCGGTAGAACCCAGATCATGAACAGGACCAGTGATCGGCTCAGGTGGGTGAGGATGCTGGCCTCGTCCATGTCAACTCCCCGGAGATGCGTAGCTTAAGACCAATCCGTGCATGAGCCGTGACCAGCCGTCGATTGTGACGAACAGAAAAAGCTTGAAAGGAACGGATATCATTGTTGGTGACACCATTGACATGCCCATGGCCATCAGAATTGTCGTCACAATCAGGTCAATTGTGATGAACGGAAGATAGAGAAGGAAACCGATTTCAAACGCACGCTTAAGCTCCGAGATCAAAAAGGACGGCACGAGGATCGAAAAATCATCGGCTGTTGCGTTGCCGCGCATCTCCTCCGACCAGATATGTTCCGTCGACGACAGGAAGAACGTGCGCTGCTCCTCAGTGGTGAACTTCTTGAGATGGGCGCGCAGCGGCTCGCTGCCCTCCTTGGCAGCGGTCAACCAGTCGTCGGCGGTTTGGTAACGAAGTTGCATATCGGTCACGCGGTTGTATGTTTGCTCGAATACCGGGGCGTCTATGAACGCGGTAAGGATCAATGCAGCGCCATACAGTACGATGTTCGGTGGTATGGACTGAGTGCCAAGCGCGTTGCGGATCAGGAAGAGAACGACGGAAACCTTGATGAACGCCGTCGTTGTGACGACTGCAAACGTCAAGAGGCCAAGGCCGACGGTCGCCGCAACAAGCGCAAGGATGCTCGGTTGAATGTCAACCATTGACCGCCAACCTGCTACGTAACCGGATGCCCAACGCTTCACCGACACGTACGATGTCGCCGCGGCCGATCAATTGACCGTTGGCGACAATGTCGACCGGGCCGTCCAGCTGACGGCCGAGCTCGAACACGTGCCCCTCGTTGATGCTTCTCAACGTACCCAGCGCGATGGGCCAGCGGCCGCATTCGAACACAAGCGTGATCTCAACACTGTCGATGTCGGCTTCCGAGGGCGGGATTGATTGCTCCGCTTGGGATCGTATTGTCATATTTGCATACCTTAGAGGATGGGACTGCAGGCGGAATGGTCCCCGAAGGATAAGTCTGTCGCCCGCGACCTGCGCCGGCGCCCACAACTTGTCCGCAGCGAGGATGAGCTGGCCATAGGCAAATGGAATGACGTCGGGCAGCAGCGCGTCGCCGGGCTGTGCTTGACGAAGAAGCCTGACGGGCGCCCGTAGCGAGCCGATCTCTCTCGCAATCACGACCGGCAATTCCGAAGAAATCTTGCCTAAGTCCCGCGGTAATCGGCCGATCAACTCGCCTAACAGACGAAACGCAGACGGAACCAGACCGTCAAGTGGCGCGAACAAGAACAGGCGGGCCTTGACCGCCAGCGGCCCGAAAGTAACGTCGAGCTCCAAATAGGGGTCTTTGGCCGTCGCGTCTTCGATGCGGATCAGCTGCAAATTCCGCGCGAGCATGATCTCTAATCGAGCGAGCCAAGGTTCCAGAACAAGTTCGAGAAGCAGCGAGCGGGTTGGGTCGGAAGGCAAAGTAAGGCCATACTGGACCATTGAAATCAGCGCCTCGACGAGAAGGCGGGGCAAGGACAAGACAGCGGTCTCGCCTCCGGCGCAAAATACGCAATCAAGCATCGACATGGCATATGGCTCGGCCTGCCAAACAAGCCGGCTTATACGGATCGATAGCGGCTTATCGCCAAGGCGGCTCTGCAGAACCGTGCGTGGTGCGGCGATCTCGTTGAGCCACGAGACCACGCCATGCGACAACTTTACCGCTGGCTGAAATAGTGCGGGTTCACCCACGGCATTTACCGACAGGTTCCACGGGCGCAGCTCGCGACGTCATGAGAGAACGAGCCATCAGTTCGAGCCACCGACCGCTTGGCTGCGCGAACCACCCTTATATCGGAGCAAAACCTCGTCGTCGGCATCGATTTCAGCTGCACACTCCAAACGGACAGCGGTATTGCGCTGGACATCGCCCTCAATCTCCTCCCATTTCTGGCTCGCCGCCGAACGCTTGGCCCATATGGTCCGCGCCTCATTCACTGACCGCTGAGCCTGCTCATGCGCGACGCGCGCCTGCTCACGCGCCTGGCGTGCCGATTCGATCTGTGCTGCCAGTCGCCCAAGGACGAGTTGACAGCGACGATCGAGCTCGGTCACGGACATCGTCTTGAGCGACGCCAGCTCCTGATAAAGTTCAGCTTCGACCTTGGCGCGACGATTCTCCGCGCCTTCAAGATTCTCAGACGCTCGCTGCAGCGCTTCGACCGCAATTCGGCGCCTGGCTTCCATGTTCGACAATTCACGAAGCGCGCTTCGCTCTCTCATGTCTTTCACCAGCCGCAATTTCGACGCTTGCACGAGATTCAGGCCGTCAGACGCGACATCCATGAAACGGTCTCCTCAAAGCTAGACGGCTCGTCCTGTCCCTGGCGCAAGAATGCGCGCAGTTCCTCGATTGAATCGATTGCCCGATCAGTCAGTGCATCGCTGCCCGGCTTGTATTCACCGACCTTGATCAGGAACTCAGCCTCATTATAGCGCGAGAGCAGATCACGGAAGACGGATGCCGCCTTGCGATGTGGACCAGAGGCGACCGCATCCATGACACGACTTCGGCTCGACAGCACGTCGATGGCGGGAAAATGCTCTCGCGAGGCCAGCGCGCGCGAAAGAATGATATGACCATCGAGAATGCCGCGCGACTCTTCGGCGATCGGATCGCCCGTACCGTCACCTTCGACAAGCACGGTATAGAATGCCGTGATCGAGCCCCGCTCGCCCATACCGGCACGCTCCAACAGTCCAGGCAGCAGCGCAAAGACGGAGGGAGGAAAGCCGCGCCGGGTAGGAGGTTCTCCTGCGGCAAGGCCGATTTCGCGCATTGCACGGCTAAAGCGCGTCAGCGAATCCATCATCAGAACGACCTGCAGCCCTTGATCACGAAAATACTCGGCGAGTGCGGTCGCCATATGAGCGCATTGCGCCCGCTCCATTGCCGATCGATCGGATGTCTCAACGACAACGATCGTGCGAGCGAGGGCATCTCCAATATGACGTTCGATGAATTCACGCACCTCGCGTCCACGCTCTCCTATGAGCGCAACCACGGTGACATCTGCGGCCGCACCTTTTACAATTTGCGACATCAGCGTCGACTTACCGCAACCGGCATCTCCATAGATTCCGATCCGCTGACCTTCGCCACACGTCAGAAGTCCATCCAGCACGCGAACGCCGAGCGGAAACGGCTGCTCGATGCCACGCCGCCTCATCGGGTTGGGCGCCTTGCCGCGGAGCGGACACGTGTGGACCGTCTTTATCGGCCCCTTGCCATCGAGTGGGCGGCCGAAGCTATCGATCACGCGGCCGAGCAGGTCGGGCCCGACTGACACTTCATGCATGCGCCCGGTCGGAAGCACTTCCGCGCGGTGGGACAAGCCTACCATATCGCCAATGGGCGTCAGCAACACCCCGTCCGGCAGCAAACCAATGACTTCCGCCTCAAGTGACCATCCGGAAGCGTGATCCTGCAATAGGCAAAGTTCTCCAACACGGGCCCCTGGCAACACGGCATGGAGCAAGGTGCCGATCGCACGCGTGATCCGTCCCCGCACGGCACGCGTATCGACATCCTTTGCTGCGAACCTCAGAGATGCTATCGCCGCACGCACATCTCCTTCTCCGCCGGCTTGATCATGGCCTGATTGTTGCGTCGTCACGGATAGCTTTCCTGAGAAGATGGATTAAGGCCGAGACGCAATGTGCGGAGCTGCGCGGCAAGTCCTAAATCGACACTGCCGAACTCACTCCACAGAACGCACTGGTCCGGCCCCACGGCAGGGTCCGGATCAATTCTGACTTTCGGCCGACCATTCGTTCCATCGAACGCCAGGAATTCATGTCTTAGTGCATCAGCGTTCACAGGAGACACGTGAAGGCATACTTCTGCGCTGCCATATCTTTTCTCGACAGCGTGACGAACGGTCCTTACCAACATCTCACCCGGATCAAAGGAGCCCAACAAATCGGTCAATATCTCAATGACGAGGTGTGGTAACTCCTGTTGCAGAACGGCTTTTCGCCCCGCCACATCGGAAGCAGCTCGGGCAATCAGCTGTGCCATTTCGTCCGAGCCTGACCTTAGACCGTCGCAGTGCCCGCGCTCCCGCTCCTGCTGATAGGCCTTCCTTGCCCAACTGCGAACCTGCCGCAGGTATCGCTCGGCTAGCGCGCGCGTCTGTACCGCATCGTACCAGATGCCAAGTTCCGCGGCTGGTATGAGCGGACCGAGCGGCCGTATTCGCGGGCTATCTGGCAAGACTGTTTCATTGGCCGTCATGCCGCTGGCTCCTCCGTGGCCAAGTGGGCCACCACCAAAGACAGTAACTTACCCGCTGAGTTGTGGTGTTCGGCGGCTGGAGATTCGGCGGTGGTCCCCACAGGTAAGCGGAAAAGAACGCGCACACGGTTAAGCTCTGATGCGTCCTTGAGCCAAGCGCCAAGGCAGGCAAATCCCTCATGTTCAATCTGGCTCGCCAGCTTCTGCGGATCGTCAATCGATGTGGGTGCGACGGCGCTGGATAAGTGTCGGATTGCGAAAGCATGTGCTTCGGCACCAATATTTTCGATCAGAATCGCTACATCATGCCTTGACACAAGCTTCAGCACCGAACGGGCATGCCAGATACTGCCAGCGAGCAGCGCCGCCCGACGCGGATCATGCCCGAGCAGAACGTCCCTACCCCAGTCGGTTCCCTTCGCAACCAGCTCACTACCTGGCAGCAATTCTACGAGTCTTTGCTGCAGTCTCGGAGACTTCTGCAACTGCAGCACTGTCGCTGCCGACAGGAGCCCATCAAGATGGCCGGCAAACCGGCTGGGATGGATCAAAGCGGCAAGCTCGCGCAGGCGATCGGAATGCGGGTTGAGTGAATAACTTGGATTAGTGGATGCCATCGATACGAACCTGCTGCCACTATTTCGGATCGGAGGAGAGCTTTTTGCCGGCGGACTGGACCGCTGGCTTGCTGGCATCTCTGCCGAAACTTGTCACTTTGAGCCAGGATTGACGAAGCTGTCGCCCACGTGTGCTCAGCAGCACGTAAGATAGAATGCCCAACGCGGCGAGCCCACCTCCTGCACCGATCGCAATGGGGGTTGCAATGAACTTGGTTGGTTCGGTGGAAGCTGCCGTTTGCACAACGGAGACCTCATGATGAGCCCGCTCAACCGGCACGAACACGACCGCCACCTTGTCGTATGATAGACCTTCGATGCTGTTGGCGACGAGCATCTTGATCTGCGGCAGCAAGGCTGAGAGCTTCGCGTTGGAGGCGTATCGAATGAACACCGACGCCGAAGACGGGGTTGCATCTTGTCGCAAAAGATCATTCTTCGGCAGAACGACATGAACACGGGCGGAGAGAACCCCATCGATATCGCTGATCGTGCGCGACAATTCTTCACTGAGAGCATAGACGTAGCGGGCTCGCTCCTCAACCGGAGAGGCAACGAGGCCCGCCCCCTTGAACACCTCACCAAGGCTCTTGAAGGATTGGCGCGGCAAGCCCTGATCATTCAGCAGCTCGATTGAGTAGGCGAGTTGCTTTTCTTCCACCTGAATTGTGCTGGTCCCATCCTTACCGACAACACGAATGGCATCGACGCCCTTGCTCAGGAGCAGCCCAAGCATCTCGTTGGCTTCACGCTCTTGAACTTTGGTATACAGATCAGCTTTGCAACCGGCGAGGGTCAGCAAAAGCGGCAACAGGACGAGAGCATGAAGCCGCTTTCTTGCGCGACAGCCATTACCGATCTTGTCTTTCGTCAAGACAGCCAACGACCCACTCAGCCCGCCGATAGAAGCTTATTCAGAGATGAACTCACAGCACCTGTCCCCTTGGAGATGAGCGAAACCTGGATGACGCCGTTGTAAACATCCCGCAGATTCGTCAGCGCCGAGTCGAAATGATCCGCACCCTCCGGTTGGCCCACTGGATGTACCTCCACTTGCTGCACACGCAAGACCGGTTGCGCGGCCGGCCCAAGCTGCTGACTCTTGGTAGGATCAGGCTCGCCGACGAGCGCCGGCGAAACTGCCCCCGACGGAAATGGTCTGCCCTGGTGGATAGCAGAAATGCTCTGAAGGACGCGATCGCCTAGCAGGCTCTCCGGCGCTACTGCGCGATGCACTTCCGGCAGCGATGGAGCTGGCGCGTGCTCGGTCGCAGAAGCGGCGACACCTTGGTTCGAGGCCGCCTGCGCAAGACTCTCGCCAAACTGAGCGTGCGCCGGCGAACAGCCGTTGGAGGCACACTCGACGGAGTTGGCAGAGATCGACGTAACGCCAAACAACATGGAGGAAATCATTTCTGTCCCGTGGTGAGATGAGCCGTTCCGTTCACACGAATGGGCCGCACCTTTGGAGAAGCAAGCTGACCAAAAACTGACGAGCATCTGTCATCTAATGATCACGGTTAGCTTCCAATTTGGGACGAAGCATCGGCTTCCACATTTTGGGACGAATTCCGGTGCTTGTTCTCAAGTGTACAAATAGCAGGAATGCTCATCCCATCCACAAGGCTGCACATCTTGACGAAAGTTCTCTATGCTGGTGTTTTCATTTGCTTTGGCGTCGTCGAGGCGCTCGGCGCTCCCCTGGCGCTGCCATCGACGCCTTATAGTTACACGGTTCTGGATCAGGACCTCGCGGCCGCACTGCAGGAATTCGGCAACAACCTAAATATCAGAGTCAATGTCAGCACCGGGGTGAAGGGGCGGATTCGCGGGCGAATGCCGGATCTCCCACCGCGAGAGTTCCTCGAACGGTTGATTAATCTCTACAATCTTCAATGGTACTACGATGGGCTGGTGCTCTACGTATCCGATGCGCATGAGGCGCAAAGCCGCCTTTTGGTCTTGAGTCCAATCAGCTTTGATGCGTTCAAGGCGGCACTCGATGCGCTCAACATCTCCGACGAGCGTTACATCGTGAGACCCGTACCGGGAGATGGCCTCGTCTTCGCCTCTGGTCCACCCCGCTTTGTCGCGCTTGTGGAGCAAACAGTAAAAGGACTTGCGGCGGAGGCACAGGCACGGCGAAACCCGAGCAGTGCCGAAAAGCCGCCGCACGAGTCGGTTTTGATGCTGTTTCGGGGATCCTCCAGCGTGGTCATTCGCGAAGGACGACCGAATGACGCTCCTTCGCCGGAGGCGCCACATCAAGACGGCGCGGTCCACACACCCGATGTAGGTAAGAAATGACTTGATGACAACTGATGGCCTGGAAGAGATGCAATGCGTCTGCTTATGCCCTCTGTCAGTTTTTCGAAAGCTACTGCTGCCATTGTCAGAGCGCGGATGTGTAGATGGCCGATGCCGCAGGGTGGCGCAATAAACGTCCGAACCGGAGCCACGGTGCGAACCAGAATTCTAACCAGCAGCATCGGTGAGCGTGCTTTGCCACTTTAGCGCCTCATGCGAGCTTTTGAACAACTCCACGAAGTCCGTCATGCAAATGAGCTTCGTCGTATAAGAATGAAACCCACTCCGTTGTCCAAAAGGAGGAACGGGATGGACTTCAACGCGCTAAGCCGGGCGGACAACAGCCCAGCGTCCCACTCGTCCTCATCGTTCGCCAGTCCAAGGGAGTTTGAGCGTGAACTAATGGCATTGCATGAAATACCTGAATACAGCCAGGACCTAATTTGGCAGGAACTCGGAGGCAGATCATCGGGTGTGAGCCATCATTGAGTGGCGACGAGCGGTCCAATTCTCAACAGCCGATCGCTCAACACCGCACGGACGCCTCCGATTTCAAGATCTTGAGCCTTGGCTCATGCGGGCCGGGTCACCTCACGCTGGACCGTCTCAAGCCGGGCCCCTGTTGACGCAGGGGTGCTCCGCCGGACATTGGAGATTTTGCCATGGCGAACGGTCGTCGCGCCAAGGACGACTGGGTCTTCACTGGCCAAACAGCTACGCCCGCTCAGATCGAAATGCTAAGAAGCGGCGATCTCATAGCTACCAGGGGTGTCCGGACAACAACGCTCACCATCCCTGGTGTGCCTCACACGGAAGAACGTTTTATTCGTCAAAACCGTCGCTGAACCCTTCCATTTGGCCTGTAGGTTCGGGCGAACACTCGCCAAGCGGCTAAGCACGATGACATGAAGAATGCCGAGTGCAGCTGAGCTTCGATCCGCGCGGCGCAATACGGTCCGCAGCATCTACGCAAGCGCCAACACTCTCGTTGGACACCGGCGCGAGGTCGCTCCGCGTGGGTCATTTCACCATAAGATGCTGCGGAGACCTGCGACGTTGTTTGACCAATCGGCGCACGTGATCATCCGCAGAGCGGCAGAATCGGCCTCGCTAATTCGACCTAGTTGGCCCCGAGGCAAGCGATCGAGCATAACAAGAAAGCCGATTCCGATATCGAGAACCCATCACCGCCTCTCACACCATCACTGCGCGTCTCGTTGAGAAACCTCTGAGCGCCGTCAGCTTTTGGAAAGCTAATCGAACCTACCATGTGGCGTGAATATCTAGACGGCGATGTGCCTATAGATTGTAGCGGAACTGAGCGCTGGGGCGCACTGAGCAATTGGAAGCAGGTGGTAGGAGCCATCGAAGCCTGTCGACATTTCTTGCTCGTTGTTCGTCGCGATTCTCCGGCTGCGCCACATGACCAGTGTGGTGCGATCTCAAATCAGAGGACGTATAATGTCAGTCAACAACCTATCGCTAACCGCCAGCTCGAGTATGTCCGGACTGGCCCCCGGGCCCTCATCGGCGCGGGATCTTTCAAACTTCGAGGCGATGCTGGCTAGTTTCTCGTTGAAAGACAATGCCGATGACCATTCCACTCCACAGAATCCGCCGGCTGCAGACTCAGCCAAGCGGCTGACGGAGGAACTCACGCAGGAGGTGCGGAGCATCCTCCCGCCGGAGATCGAGGCCGCACTTGACGCATGTCAGCAGGCCCCAGAGCCATCCTCCGCGGAGTCCTCCTCCGCTGCGAGCGCCCCAAAGATTGCAGAGGCACCCGTACAAAGCTCCAGGATCACGTGGAACAGCGGTACGCTGACTGATGCCGAGCTGGAGATTGTGTCGGTGCTGAACCGACACAAAGACAAATGCCCGCTGGATTGGAAATCCCTTGGAGATTTGGCCAACGATCCCTCCACTCCGCCGGATCTAAAGGCGGCGATCGAGGCGTTGCAACAGGACCCAGAGCTCTTCTATGCGATAGGCTCGCAAGGTGACGGCCGCTGCGGCGGGAAGATCAAAGCAGGTGATCTCTCCGGCTTCTCCGATCACCACCCTCAGGTTGCTGCTTTCCAGGAGCAGCGGGCAGAGAGCTATACGCAAAACTACATCCCTTCCGACGGCACCCGGAATGGCGAGCCATCGGTTATGACCCAGACCGATGCATTGCGCGAGCTCTATCGCTATGCCGACAACCTGCCTAAGAACCTGAGCCTTGCGGATTTCAAGCGGATCGTCGACGGCGAAGCTAAAACCGGCAAATGCCCGCCACAGGTCCTCGCGGCCGCTCAATACTTCCTCGACCATCCGGATGAATGGAAGCAGTTGTACGGTGGCTCGATAGACAAGGTCCACAAAGAGGACTTCCTGCAGGTTGCTTCATCATCGATCAATCTCACGCAAGCCGAGCTCGATACGCTCAATACGATCAGCAAGAACCAAAACGCTTTCTTCGGGAAGGGTGACCTGACCCGGGAAAAGCTGGCGAGCATGGTCGATGATAAGACCCTCGCGCCCGAGGTGCGAAAGGCGGCCTCCCAGCTGCTCTGCGATCCTGTGTTGTTCGGGTTGATGAACAACGCGATTACGGGCTACAAAACCCACCACAAGTTCTTCGACTTCGGCGGCGGCCATACGGTCGATTCCGGCAACATCAGCAACAGCGACTTCGACCATTTCTTCAACAACATGTCGGGTGCGAACCGCACCGTTCACCAAGTGAAGACGCATGCCGTCCGAACGCCTGCCGAGCAGGACGCGGTCGCGGACATGACGACGGGCATGGCAGACCAGCCCGACATCAAGTCTCCCAAAAAGAACGGTGGCGCCTTCATGCACGCACTTAACGACGTGCTCAAAGTTGGCTCTAAGGTATTCGATTGGGCCGCAACAGCAGTCGGTGTACTTGGCTTCATTCCAGGCTTGGGTGAATTGGCCGATCTGGCGTCAATGGTGCTCGAAGCCGAGGCGCAAGCTGCAAATCTTCTTCATACTGCCGTCAGTGGCGGCAACATAAAGCAAGCGCTGGAAGAAGCCGGGCTGAACCTTGCGGCACAGGCGGTGGGCTGCATCGCCGGACCCGAGGTCAAATTGGCAATGCGAGAGGGCTTGGTGAAGCAGGCAATTCAAGAAGCCGCGACGGCCGGCATCAACCTGCCGGTTTCGGTGGCCCAGTCCTGCGCGGAGGATTATCTGAATAACCTAAAGGCTCGCATCGAATCCGAGCGCTTGCAAGCTGTAGGCGCTAACGCCTAGGCGGAGGGACGCCATCTTCTCAGGACCACGCTGGAAATGCTAATCGAGCTTGCGCGGCCTCCGCGCGGTTGGGCCTCCCTGCCGAGCACTAGGTCGCGCAAGCTCTACCAGCATACTTGAGACTGCCCCCGAATCCGAGGAACTTATTTCGGCTCTTCACTGTGTGCAAAACCATGTTGGCCGCACTCGATCGTTCGAATCCGACCTCAAACCCAGTCTGCCGCTGTGAAGTTCCATCGACTGCAACGCCGCCTGTCGAGACCGCGATGCATTAACACTACGCGACAGACCGGCCGCAGCCGCGGAGCTTACCGCTTGCGCAAGGATCGAGAGCACATTGGTCCGAAGCCGTAGAAGTCCCAAAGGGCTCTTGCTCCAGTGGCGGGCTTCTGCTCGGTCTTCCTGAAAAGTAGGTGGCGATTGACGGATCTGCTATGGCCCCGCCAGGACCGAGAGACCGCTCTTGGCCGCTCAATCGGCCGTCACTCTGGCTTTGCCCCTCGCTCCGACCAGGTCAAGCTCCATGCCGCTTCGCGTGACCGCAAGCAAATTGTCGAAAGAGCTCGGAGGCATCGCAACGGACGTGCGCCCGAGATTGCAGCACGTCGAGCTGAAAACGCTTTTGTGTAGCTTTGATATTTCGCTATTGAAGCTTTCGACCATCTGATCTCCAGCTTTCGCGGGCAACTTGTTGAAATACGGTCGGCTGGTGAAGATGTATAATGGTGATGGACCAGGTTAAGACAAACAATCGTTTGTGGAGCTTGATCGGGTGAGCACGTTGCTCATCACATCGGCTCATTGCATTTTCTACGACTCGTCAGCTTCTCGAAAGCTAATACTTGCATAGTTGATGGCGGACAAGGCCTCCATTGGCACGATCGAATTGACATAGGAGAACCCGATGCGCGTTACGAGCTCTAGCGGCGCTGGGCACGTCGATGTTGACCTCCATGCAGCTGGCGGCAAAAGCGGCGGCAGAAACGGATCTCACAAGCCTGGCGAGCGCGACGATCATGCCCGATCGCCTGATGCAAACATTCCCGTAAACGGCGGCGCGCCCACTCCGAGCGGCAACTCGCAAGAAGCCGCTATGCAGCAAGCGTTCAGCGCCGCTTTGGGAGCCGCTGCTCTCCAAGTTGCGAATAGTGCAATGAGCCATTTCGACGATGTCATGGCCGAGACAGAGGAGGATTCCTGACGTTGCATGTTGCGACGTTTGGAAATAGGAGCCGCACGTCGCGGCGCAATTCGAGCACACAGGAGAATAGTATGTCTAAAAATGTTGGTGCGTCTCATACCTCGACTGCAGGTGGGGCAGCCGGCACCGCTACTGCTGCAGCCGCTTCCACGGCTGCTGAAGCTGCTGGAGAGGCGGCATTCCAACGGCAAATCGCCGCCCTGACTGCGACCAGCACAAAGGCTGCTGAGAGGGATGTGGAACTTCGGGTCGTCTCGACCGAGCTCTCGACCGTCAAGAAAGCCGCCGATGAGCGGGTGCAGTAAGGGATGAGATGGGGCGACGTCGCCGCCCCACTTTCCCCGGCTGCTTAGTCTGTGAAGTCGCACGGGCCGTACGGTTTTGCCGTACGGTTCCGTTCGCTGTTCAGGAAACCGACCGTGAATGAACCAAATTGCCCGCATTTCGAAGTGTTGTCGGGGTGTTACTCCGGGCTGACAAGTAAAGTGGGGGTCGGATCGTGTCTGATTGGCAGCAGCCTCGATGCTGACTTGATCTTCGTCGAACAAGGCCTCGAATCGCACCATCTTCGTGTCACCCCCCATTCCAATTCAATCGAGATCGAGGCCCTTGCGAGGGACGTTAGGATCGAGGGGCACGAGACTGTTTTACCGAACGAATCCATTGTTGTCCCTCTTCCTGTCGTTTTGCATGCCGGGGCGATGTCCATTCGCTGGACGATCGAGGACTACAAACAAGCTGACTCCATCGACCGCCGGCATATATCGCTCGCCTTTCTCGCTTTGGTCCTGATCAGCTCTGCCGCGGTTGGCGCAGTCTCATCCAGTTTTGTCCAGACCAATACCACCGTGGCGTCAAGTCCGTCGTCCCCTGCTCCGGACATTGCGCCCAAGCTGGCGCTCAGCTCTCCTGATGCTCTGGCCACCGATGCAGCTGCCGAACGGTTGCAAGAGGAAGTTGACAGAGCGGGCCTTGTCGGCATCAAGGTCGGCTCTGGGGCGGGCGTTGTCACCGCCGATGGCACTGTTACGCCCGCCTCGCTCGCCACATGGCGAGACGTCCAGCAGCGGTTTGATCACAATAGCAATGGCGCTTATACGCTCGTCAATGCAGTGGCCATCAAGGATGAGAAGACGCCTCCCGCAATTGGGGTCCAAGCTGTTTGGCGCGGGAGCGACCCCTATATTGTCATTGCTGGTCAAAAGTATTTCGTCGGCGCGCTCTTGAGCAATGGATGGACCGTCTACGGGATTGAGGAAGGGCGTGTTCTGCTGAGCCGCGATGGCCGGCTTGCCACTCTACCCTATTAACGTTTTAGGCCGCAGGCAAGGAAGCAAAGCGCCATGACTAGGCTGCCCCCCAATCCCGTCGAGCCCGGCACCTCTTTTCAGGAGCCAAACGTTGATCATCATGCATCTGCCATCACGCCGGTCAATTCTCGGGCCAAGTCCATCGGGATTGACCGGACGCGTGGCAATGATCACAAGAGCCAAACCTCACTTTCTCGTCCTAGTGACGTACTGGATCGGTTGGTGGACGCCACGATCGAGAGCGCGCTCGAGCTCAGTTCGATCGATGCAGTTTCGCGCATCAATCTAGACGAGGCGCGCGCCCCGCCAGGTCAGATCGAGCCAAGCTCGGAACTCGCTTGGCTTAATGAGCCCAATCTCGCGCACAGTCTGCTCTCCTTTGTGACGCCGCGCTTACGCCATTCGCATGTTCTGCGTCCAGAGCAACACGGCCTTCTTCTGGAGCGTTTGGCTGATACGCTATCAGCCGCGCCAGAGGATTTGGTGCCACGTGAAGGGGCCGCCCTTCTGCAACTGGAGCTGCAACGTTTAATCCTGCTCCGGCAGACTCACAACGGCTTGATCAAAGGCTAGCAATGCTCGGGCCAGACAAAGTGCAACACTTCACATCTACACGGCCGCCGATCGTTTCCGAAGCCGGCGCTATCGAGCTGATCTCCGGGCCGGAGCGAGATTTGCTCTGCGTGCTTTCTTACGTCTACCTTGCGTGCGGACAGAGCGCTAAGAGCCTGGCTCTGTTGCGGCTGGTCGCTCACGAACAGTCTCAAGACATCGGCCTGCTCCGCATCTTGGCTTACGCTCTCATCTCGGAGCGTCGCGGTGACGAAGCACTGTCGGTATTGGACAGGCTTGACAAACTGGATGACGAGCCATCTTCGTGCCCGCCCTTGATGCTGATGCGCAGCCACGCCCTGCGCCACGCTGGCCGCATGACCGAAGCGCAAGCCGTCTTCAAACGCTATGTTTTGTTGCGGGGCAGCCCAGCTGCAATCAAACAACAATAAGGCTTCCATGGCCAACCTTCTACGAAATCTCATCACGCGTGCGCCGGCTCACCCGGATTTGATGGTCGCGTTGATGCTTCTTCTGGCGATCGGAATGATGATCATGCCGATCCCGATCGTCGTTATCGATATGCTGATCGGCTTCAATCTGGGGTTTGCCATATTGCTGTTGATGGTAGCCCTGTATCTCAACACGCCGCTCGACTTTTCGTCCCTGCCGGGCGTCATCCTGATCTCCACCGTCTTTCGTCTTGCTCTTACCGTTGCAACGACGCGACTGATCCTAGCCGAGGGCGATGCCGGCAGTATCATTCATACATTCGGCGACTTCGTCATATCCGGCAACATCGCCGTCGGCATTGTCATATTCCTGATCGTGACCATGGTGCAGTTCATGGTTCTCGCCAAAGGCGCCGAACGGGTGGCCGAGGTATCGGCGCGCTTCACGCTCGATGCGCTGCCGGGCAAGCAGATGGCGATCGACGCGGAGCTGCGCAACGGCCATATAGATCAGCACGAAGCCCGCAGCCGGCGCGGCGCGCTGGAGCGAGAAAGCCAACTGCACGGCGCGATGGACGGCGCTATGAAATTCGTGAAGGGCGATGCCATAGCCGGACTAATAGTCATCTGCATCAACATGCTGGGTGGCATCACGATCGGATCGCTTTCCAAGGGCATGTCCCTCGAGGAGGCGATGCATCATTATACCATCCTGACGATCGGTGATGCGCTCATTTCGCAGATTCCGGCCCTGCTGCTGTCAATTACAGCCGCAACCATTGTCACTCGTGTCAACGGTCCTTCCAGACTCAATCTCGGCGCCGATATCGTCAACCAACTTACGGCCAGCACACAAGCGCTACGCTTGGCCTCCTGTGTCTTGCTTGTGATGGGGTTCGTTCCCGGCTTCCCTTTGCCGCCCTTTGTCATACTGGCCGCGCTGTTCTCCGCCGCCAGCTTTCTCAAGGTTGGCGTGCAAGAGGGCAAGACCGCTCTAAAGGCCGGCGCCGGTCCCACCGGCTCGGCTCCCGCTTCCGCACAAGGTCAGAAGCAAACCGTGCCCGCGGAGGCACTTCCGATTGCACTGTTGCTAGCGCCGAGCCTGATGCATGCAATCGACGTAGGGGAACTCGAGCAGTGCGTCGCACGGGTTTCGGCACTGGTTTCAGCTGATCTTGGCATCACAATTCCACGCATTCCCGCCCAAAGCGCACAGCACCTGGCCCAATCGCAATTCCGGGTGGATGTCGAAGGAGTGCCGGTGGAGGAGAGCGCCATTGACCCGACACAACTCTTACTTAACGACGACGTGGCGAACATTGAACTGAGCGGGATTCCCTTTTGGCAGGACCCAGACACGAATCGGATCTGGATCGAACAAGGCCATGCGCCCGCTCTCAAAGCTGCCGGAATAGGGCACCACCGTCCGAGCGAAATCATCGCCTTGCGCGTCCAGTCGACGTTGACACGCTATGCACAGCGCCTGGTGGGCATTCAGGAAACGCGTCAGCTGCTTAGCCGGATGGAGCAGGAATATGCCGACCTGGTGAAGGAGGTGCTGCGCACGACACCGATCCCTCGCATCGCGGATGTGCTACGTCGCTTGCTGGACGAGGGCATCCCGATCCGGAACACCCGTTTGGTTCTGGAGGCGCTTGCAGAATGGAGCGAACGGGAGCAAAGTGCCGTACTGCTCACCGAATATGTGCGTTCAGTTCTGAAGCGGCAGATCTGTCACCGCTATGCCAACGCCCATCGTGTTGTGGCTGCCTTTATCGTCGAGCGTGAGACCGAGGATATCGTGCGAGGTGCGGTGCGCGAGACCGCTGTCGGTCCCTACCTCGTTTTGGAGGATCGGCAAAGCGAGATGCTACTTGCACAATTTCGCCAGATCCATTCGAGCATCGCGAGCGGTCAGAACCAGCCAGTTATCCTGGGCTCGATGGATATCCGGCGCTTCGTGCGCGGCTTTCTCACCCGCAATGGAATAGACCTACCTGTTCTCTCGTATCAGGATCTCGCCTCGGATTTCACCGTCCAGCCGATTGGCTCCGTCAAACTTGCGCCTGGCAAGGACAAGACTCCTAAAGGCGGGCATCGTGACCTCCTCCCTGCGGCCGGCTGACGAGCACAGGCGTGGGGTCGTGAGGTCGCTTATGAATTCATGTAACATTAATGTTTTGCGGCGCTGGCGTAACTTCCGTCGCCATTCGTGCTCGGCCTTTCTCCCCATGCTTGCCATTGTGCTGCTCGCGGGTTGCGCCAACTCGCACACGTCGGGTCTTTCACGGCAGTCGACGTCTACGGCAGAGCTGGTTGGGGCCAAGGAGGTCGATCCAGCTATGCGCGAGCGCATCTCTCACGCCCTCGGTCGGGATGCTGACGAGAAGGCTTTGCGCGATGCGCTGAAGCAACGACCGGACAATGTCGATGCGGCGATTCCTCTTGCGCGGAGCCTGCTGATGCGTGAAAGCGCTGATGAGGCGCTTGAGGTGCTCGACAACATCTTGCTCGTAGCACCCGGCGACCTGCGCGCACTGAATGCCAAAGGTGTTATGCTCGATCACGAGGGCCGCCATCACGAGGCGCAAACGCTATACCGCCAAGCTCTGGCAATTGACCCGGAAAATCCGATGTTGAGCAACAATCTCAAGCTGTCGCTCGCCCTTGAAGGGACGACGCAGAACGGCAATCCCGACCCACAACTGCAAGCGGATGGCCGGCACGCACCGTACCGTTAGAGGTAGTCAACGAACAAGAGCGGATCGCCCCAAGGGCAACCCGCCGTACTCGCTCATTTCCAAACCGCCAATGGTTGATATGTCAAAGTCTTAAGTTTGCTGGATGAAATGAAAGCACCTCGACGATAGATCTCAGTGTCACTCATCCGCTGGCCAACAACCCAGGCGAATCCTCCTGGAACGTCAGCTCCGGTTCGTGGCCACGAACCGCTCGTCCTCTATATACATCCAATCGCCCAGCGAAAGCTCGCGCAGCAGCGTTGGGTTTTGCTGAGGTAAGTGACTCGATGATGGCACTCAATCCCGCCAAGGAGGGCGACAAGTGGAACAAGAACAAAGATGCCAAATGCGAGCAGCCACTTATATCTTTGCCGCAGCTGAAGACAGTAGCGCCAACGCCGACATGATTTCACGACGGCTGGCTTGCGCAACCGGATCACCTGGCCACCGTTCTCCCTCGTGAACCTTACTTATTGTTCGATGTGGATCTGCGAGGCGCTGCCGTTAACGAAAACATGCGGCCGAGGAACTAAAGTATCTCTCGAGCTCAGCGATCGCGCGTTCCTCCCACTCTGCAGCTTGCGCTTGTAATGAGTCCCGTTGGATTGGCCGAAATGCGGCGGACTGACGGCACAACGAAGCTATCGCGCGATAGCGGCGCACGTTTTCCATAACGGCCGATCCGGTCATGTGTGGATCTCCTCCCCTGTTATCCCGGGCAAGAACTTGCTCGAAAACGGTTTTCGATCCGTTAGCGGTAGGAGTGGAAGGCGTGAACGGTTGGCAGAAACTTGTCGGCATGAGGGGGACCGACAATGAACGTCTTCCACAAGGAGCACATCCCCATAAAACCCGGCTCGGCAGTGGTCCATCCGTGCGCTTCTGCACCCCCTTGTCTCAGTTTATTGGTCGGATAGCGGAATGTAGGAATAGTTTCGGCTTGCAATCTCCATCAGATGACTGTGATCTGGCCTGTCTTTCGAATCCTCAGGAGTAATGAGCAATCCGTTTGTTGGTGATTTGAAGGACGAAGAGGGCCGGTGCTTTGCCGGCATCCCTTTGGCTCCATAAACAGCAAACGGCACGCAACTGTGACTTCCTCCGTCTCATCGACGCTAGCGAGACTGAGCAGTTGTTTACCTCGCGGGTCGACAACCGAAATGCTGATTAGAGACAAATCCTCTTGATCTCGCAACACTAGGCGATTTACCAGGTCGTGTAGATAATCGCGTAACCTTCCTTTGGCATTTAGCAGTGCGCTTGCGCGGCGGGAGTGCACAGGGATTCATTAAGCGAAATCGAAGAAGGCCATAGATACTCATCGATGCTCATCTTAAGTAGTATCGCCGCAAGTTCCGAAAAGTAAAAGGCTATGGGAACGAGCCCAACGGCCGGGATCTCCTGGGACGTAGACTAACCACCCCTTGGTCCACATCCGATTGGTGCCCGAGCCTCCCATCCGATGCCACGTGTGCCGCTCATTGTGCTTCAAAACGTGCCGCAGTCCTCCCCCTAAACAGGCGGCGTCGTGAATTCGCTGAAACTATGGTGCCTGTCAGCATGGCGGCGCCGCCGGAGTCAGGTGAGGCCGTGTTGGACCGGCAATGAC
This sequence comes from Bradyrhizobium sp. Unk1, assembly GCF_059512345.1. NCBI lineage: Bacteria > Pseudomonadati > Pseudomonadota > Alphaproteobacteria > Hyphomicrobiales > Nitrobacteraceae > Bradyrhizobium > Bradyrhizobium sp. Unk1. The sequence goes on along the minus strand of NZ_JCAMOP010000038.1, from coordinate 59,031 downwards.
GAGTGTCCCTGGTTTTGCGGCGGTGTGCATCACGAAAGGCTACTGCGCCATTCAAGAGGAGGCGTCAGCCAGCCGAAAGGCCTCTGGCCATCAGCCTACCAAAACAAGGAGACGACGGCATCTCTTGTTTGTTTGTAGCATATGCTGTGCGAGCGTACGGCTGACAACAGATGACAACAATGTTGAGCCGGAGCGCTTCGGGACGCGATTAGGGGCACTCGGATGATCACGCCGTTTCGACGGAACTGGAGTCCAAAAGAATTATTCGATGCTCTTACGCCAGCGATGTTCGCCGCCGAGCCGTCGGCTGTCCGCGCTCGTTGGGACAAATTGTGGCCTGATCTGTACACGGAATATGACGCCCGGTATCTGAAACAAGAATTAGTGGCGCGAAATCTTATTGCTTCCGATGAAGCTGCGGCATTCTTCAACGCCTGGGAGATTGACGAAGAGCGCCACACCGACGGATTCATCCGGATCATTGAACTTATTGCTGACGGGTCGGAAAAGGATCTGCGGGCGAGATTGGACGCCCGACCGCATGATTTTGGTCCGATCGTTGAACACCTGAAGGACGAATTCTCCCTAATGGTTATAATCGCGTTTGATGAGATGTGCACTTGCCGCGCCTATGCAGCAGAAAAGCCATTTTATGATGCCCTTGGGAACAACACGTTCCATCATTGGCTGCGGCAGGTTATTGCCGACGAGGCGGTCCACTCGATGAACGCCGTTAACGTTATCCGCGCATGCTATCGCGACCGCATCGACCAAGCCGCCACAATTCTCGATAACGTAATCCGAGCGTCGCATAATCTACGCTATTCTGGCACCTTCGTCCTGGACTATTTCGGCGCAGTGTACTCCAAGGAGCTGCTCGCCGACTCCCGCCTCGCGACCATGAGAAATCTTGCTAAGCCCCTCATCGTGTAAAGCGAGATGTGTAATAGCGAGCCTGCCTAAAGTGCACTGGCGCCATATCGCCGCTCAATCCACCCTTTCTGCAAGTTTCCATTCCGTCAGTTGACGCCAAGTTGTCCTGGCGCGTTGTGCGCAATGTCGTGTTCACGACCGTCGACGGCTCACCTTTGGCCAGACAATTATGCGCCGGTTCGGAGGTGCGCGCGGCTGTGAGCACGCGATTCGGCAATTGGTCCGGTTTTTGCTCTGCTGTTTTCCAAAACGACCTGCGGCTCCCCCGTTTATCGGATTTGCCCGCCATAAACGTGGATCAGTATGCAACGAAAGGCGATGCCATGAAGAACCGGATTTCGGTCACCGCCAAGGCGGGAGGTACCGCCGCTAATGCCTTCGAATCGACGAGGCGCACTGCGCCGGCGGTCGAGCACAGAATAGATGATCACACTGACGTATACCTTCCCCATGAGGATAGCGTCATTGCCGACACGATCAGATCAGATCGACCAGCTAGCTTCACGCTTCAAAACGGCCTGCAGGTGGTCGTGATCCCGGATCATCGCACACCCGTTGTGACTCAGATGATCTGGTATAAGGTCGGTTCCGCCGATGAGCCGCCTGGCAAATCGGGGCTTGCGCATTTCCTCGAACACCTGATGTTCAAGGGCACCTCCAAACATCCGGCGAACGAATTCTCCGAGGCCGTGCTGCGCGCGGGCGGCAATCAGAACGCCTTCACCGGATTCGACTACACCAGCTACTTCCAGCACGTGCCGCGCGAGCACCTTGGCAAGATGATGGAATTTGAAGCCGACCGCATAACCGGCCTCAGTCTCAAAGATGAGAACGGGCTGTCCGAGCGGGACGTCGTGCTGGAGGAATTCAACAAGCGCGTCGCCAACCATCCAGGCGAACGGCTCGCTGAGCAGATGATGGCGGCGCTTTAGCTTAACCACCCTACGGTCGCCCCCATTCTCGGGTGGCGCCAGGAAATCGAAAAGCTTACCCGGGAGGACGCGCTTACCTTCTACCAGCGCTTCTATGCACCGAACAACGCGATCCTGATTGTCGCTGGCGACATCGCCTCCAAGGAAGTCTGCTCGATGGTCAAGGAGACGTTTGGCGGCATCCCCAGGCAACCATCGATTCCCCTGGAACGCCTGCGGCCGCAGGTTGGCCGATTCCCGCGTCGAGCAGCCAGCCCTGCACCGCTATTATCTCGTACCGTCGGCTCGCACCGCGGCCGCAGGCGAGGGTCCAGTGCTTGACGTGCTCGAGCAGTTGATGGGCGGCGGCGTCAACTCATATCTCTATCGCTCGCTGGTGGTCGAAAACCAGCTCGCGGTCACTGCCAGAGCGCGCTACCACTCTGCCGCGCTCGATCCCTCGCTATTCGAGATTTCTGCCATACCAAAACCTGGCGTCAAACTCAGCCAGATCGAGCGCTCCATCGACGGGGTAATCGCCGACCTTGCGCGTAACCCCGCGAGCGACGAAGATCTCGCGCGGGTCAAGACGCGGTTGATCGCGCAGGTAACCTACGACCAGGACGATCAGGAGATGCTCGCGCGCTGGTATGGCCGCGGCCTGACAACGGGACTATGCATCGACGATATTCGAGGCTGGTCGGACGGCATCCGCGCGATCGGTGCACAGCAGGTGCACGGGGCCGTGCGGAAATGGCTCGACAAGAAACGATCGGTGACCGGCTATCTCATCAGAGAGTCTACGCCAAAAGACGGGGAGAAGCCCTAGTGATCCATCCTTGCACACGACGTGGGATCCTCCTCGGGGGCGCTTCGCTCTCAATCGCGATGCTCGCTTAGCCAAATTCGCTTGCGGCCATGAGGACGCTTGCGCGGACCAGGATCACGCGCCTGGTTTCGCCTTGCGGTATCGAAGCCTGGTTCGTGCAGGATTCCACTGTCCCGTTGATCGCGATGGAATTTGCCTTCACTGGCGGCGCGACTCGGGATCCCCCTCAAAAACCTGGCGTAGGCCACATGGTTGCTGGCCTGCTCAGGGAAGGTTCCGGCGACCTTGACTTCAGACCTTTCATGAGCGGCTCGACCGTCGTGCCATTGAGCTGCGTTTTCGCTCGACCCATGATCACTTCCGCGGTGCCTTGCGCACGCTCGAGGACAATGCGGACGAGGCCTTCGACCTTTTACGGATGGCGCTAACCTCGCCGCGTTTCGACGCGGCCGATGTCGAACGGACCCGTGCCAAGTGCTTGCGCGCCTTCGGCACGACTCGACCGATCCTTCGTCTCTGGCCCATCGCAAGTTCCTCGAAGGCGCCTTTAGCGATCATCCTTATGCTCGCCCAGCCGGCGGCTCGCTCGAAGATCGAGGCCGCGGATCTCAAGGGTTATGTTCGACGCGTGATCGCAAAAGACACGCTCAAGATCGCGGTGGTCGGCGACGTCGATCCAGGGGTGCTCTGCAAACTGCTCGACAAGTCCTTTGGCAGCCTGCCGACCAAAGCGGAAGCGACGTCGGTTCCCGAAGTCGTGGCAGCAAAGCCGCCGCAGCGGGTCTTTATTCCGCTCGACGTGCCGCAGACAGTTGTGACTTTTGGCGGTCCAGTCGTCCGTCGCAGCGAGCCCGATTTCATGGCCGCTTATGTCGTCAACCACATCCTCGGCGGCGCCGGCCTGACGTCGCGCCTGTTCCGCGAAGTCCGCGAGAAGCGCGGACTGGCCTATTCCGTCCGTGAGCACCTGGTCTGGTTGGATCATTCAGCCATGTTTCTCGGCAATAGCGGCACCTGCGCCGATCGTGCCGGCCAAACGGTCGAAGAAATCGAGAAGCAGGTCCCCACATCGCCGAGGAAGGACCGACTCAGCAGGAACTCGATGATGCAAAGTCCTACCTGAAGGGCTTGCAAGTGCTGGCTCTGAACACATCATCAAAGCTTGCGCGAACGCTGCTGCAGCTTCAGCTTGACAAGCTGCCCATCGACTATGTCGAAAAGCACAACGCCGTGGTCGATGGGGTGACGTTGGAGGACGCCAAGAGAGCAGCGCGGCGGCTGTGGGGCGAGGGTCTGCTCACAATTATCGTCGGCCGCTCCCCCAAAAGGACGCAGCGCAGCCGACCACCATGCCATCGGGGACCACACCCGCGCCAGGCGCCGAGCAGCTAGACGCCGCCCTGACGGCGCCACCCAATTAACCTTCTAGCAGCCCGGGCGCTTAGCAAGCGCCTCCCTGTTGCGCGCAGAGTGCGTCTAGCCACCCGCCTTGAGCGCGGAGATATTCGCTCGTCGGGCAGTTACCATCCCGCCGCTCGAGTGCCGCTTTTGCTCAATCGCGTTGCCAAAAAGGCGGCAGTCCGGCTTGATGTCTTCAGGGTAGCGATATGCAAGTAGCGATATCACCAAGAAAACGGCCCTAGCGAGGGCTACGCTGAGGCCGAGCTTCCACTGTGGTCGTGCCATTAGGGAATGGCTCAGACGTAGAGATAACCGCTTACCAAATGGCTTGGTCCTCATTCTTTTCCGTTCCGGCTTAACCAGCGATGCCCGGATCGGAGCTCTTCGCAGTCCCAGGGGATCGCTACTTTCGGCGGCCTTCAACGGCAGCTATGAGGTTGATGCTTCCTGTTTCCACGCCTCCCTTCATTTGCAGTAAGTATCCGCCTTAGTCGCGTTCAGTTGTGCTCGAGCTGCCTTGCCCTGGTAGGCTGGCGCTCTGTACCGTGGCGCCAGCGGGATCGACGCCTACAGCACAAACTCAAGGGGGCGCCTGGCACGCTTCGGTGATTGTCCGATATGAAAGCGAGCGTGATGTCGCTTTATGCCGAGGCCGAATATGCAGACCAATTATCTTAAAGCGCGACCGACCAGAAGAACGAGAACTGGACGCGCACCTAGCAACCCAGTTCAGGCGGGCTTGCCTAGTAGTGGTGATCAGAGTGGGCGCTTTAAAAATGTACACCGCCCCCCAAGGAAGCGGCGCAGCGAGAGCCGCACATGCGCCAACCCATCGTTCATCCCCTAAAGGTTCTTCTGAACCCGCACCACGCAGCGTCATCGGCGAAATCTGCGCCCAAGACAAAGATTACCGGTTCCGGTCGCACGACGCCGGCTTCTTTTGACGGAGCGTCCTCGATATCTCTCGCCACCGATGTTGAGCCGGCCGACGCCCCCCCTCACCCTTCGATCTTGTTCTCCATGACACTTTAACTTCGCCTCGGCGCGAGCAGACGCATGCCTTCTATTTGCGTCACCAGCCCGCTTCAGCGCCCGCATATCTCGATATTCTTCAGCAGAGTGAGAGCTCGTCGTTCAGGGTCATCTCTCGGTAATTGACCAGCCACTTCGCTATCTGCCGAAACGACGATCTGATCCAGCAGACCTTTGATGATCTCCCAAGCCATAGCCGAACCGCGTAGCACCGCCTCGATTGCGCTTCCACCAGCTCGCAGTCTGACGCTACGTAAGATTTGGTCGCTTCATACCAATCTAGATAGCGGCAGCGATATATAACCTTTGGCAATCGCAACGACCACCACAGGCACATAGTTGATTCTTGGTGGTGCGCATTTTCAGCTGCCCACAAACCTCACGTAGATCACCAGTACAAGTGATTTACTCCCACTCTCAGCCTGCATCGTCGTTTCGATCCAACGACGTCACTCGCTTGATGTTGATAAAGTTCATCGGTTGCAGAGCTCTCGCATCGAAGGTTCATTGCCCCTTCTTTCTGCCATGTTCGCACCCAAAGCAGAGACGCGCCGGTTGCGCACTTTGCGCGCGGCAACAGCGAGTATCTCAGGAGATTTCCATGGTGAAGCCAGTTGTAATTGTGGTCGGTGCGGACAAGGGAGGAGTCGGCAAGACGACCGTATCACGAACGCTACTGGACTACTTCAGCGTCAACAACGTGCAAATACGCGCATTCGACACGGAGTCGCCGCGGGGAACGCTGAAGCGCTTTTATCCCGAGATTACCGAGATCGTCGACATGACGACGACGGCGGATCAGATGAAGATCTTCGATACCCTGAACTCAGGGCTATCCGTCACTGTCATCGATGCTCGTGCAGGATTACTGTCCTCTGCGCTGGCTTCCTTGCGCGACATCGGATTTCTGGACTCGGCACGGTCTGGCCAGATCACGTTTGCCGTATTCCATATCCTGGGATCATCCATCGCTTCGCTAGACGAGATCGCGGAAACCGCGACCTTCATGAGCGGCGCAAAGTACTACCTAGTCAAGAACTTCATCAACGACACTCAATTCTTCCAGTGGGATCAAGCGACCTATAATTCCTATTTTCACCGCATCAAACATGCGACTGAGTTGGTCATACCGAAGCTTAACGAGATGGCTTATGAGCAGGTGGAAGTCGCATCCGTCCCATTCGTAGACTTTGTCGCAAACAAGGGGCGGAACGATGAACCCACGAACAACTCGTTCGTGCTGCGCGGCTATGTCCGGCACTGGCTGGCAAACGTCTGGAGCGAGTTTGATCGCATCAACTTGACGGAATTGGCCGGCGCCAAGTCCGCAACCCGGGCCGGCGAAAAGTAGTCGCATATTCGGCGGGCTCAGGTTGGGCCCACGTACAAACAAAATTGATCTGCTGGCTATGTTAGCGACCCCCATCTACATCATCTGCTCTCCTAGCCCGCAGGTCGGTAAAACTCTCATCGCTCGGGCCATGAGCGAGTTCTTGTTGCTGAAAAACGGCGCAGCGCTGTCGTTTGATGTCAACTTGAAAGAGCCGTCATTGCTCGACTACCTCCCCAATATCACGGAGACCGCGGATGTGATCGACACTTACGGAAAGATGCAGCTGATGGACCCTCTTATCATCCACGATCGGGTACCCAAGGTAATCGATCTCGGCTTTCACGCCTTCGACGAATTCTTCAAAATGTGCGAGGAGATCGGCTTCATGAAGGAGACGGCCCGCTGCTATGTCGCTCCTATCATCCTCTTCGTCGCGGGCGCTGACCGCATCTCCTTTCGCGGTTATGAAATGCTGCGGCGGCGAATTCCGCCGGCGTCGCTGGTCACCGTCCACAATGAATTCGTGCTGCGCGGCGAATTACCTGAAGCGATGGATGGCGAGCGGGTACTTCGGATTCCCGCGCTTCCGCTGTTCCTCAAAAGATATATAGACCGGCTTAGCTTTTCCTTCACTGGATATCTGCGCAACGAGAAGGACTGGTCCACCGAGCTGCATCAATGGATCCGACGGAACTACAGCATCTTTCGCGATCTGGATACGAGTGTGATGCTGCGAAACGCCTATCGATCTCGGGGCACGGATATCGACAGCCTACGTTGCACAAGGGCTACTTGAGATTCCGATCTGCTTGCCAGCTATTCGTCCGGCTATGAGCAGTCTTCAATAGCGTTCTCAACGGGACGCGAACGCATGAATTGCGGTGTACGAATCTGCAGTGGATTGCCCATCTTTACCGTGATCGTCCGCACCGATCACGCGACCGGCAGGACGGCAGCTCATTGGCCGAATAGCTCATGCAGACACGCCCGTCCTCGAAAGGATCGATGACTGTCTTCACCTTGTGAGCGGCTAGGCGGATCGACGCGCCCTTCCATCAGAGGAGCTCATAGATCAAGGCCGAGTTTCCCGAGCACCCGGTGCATGACCGCGCTTTTGATCTCGCGGGCGATCTCGTTTCGGATCTGGGCTCCGAGCACCCGCTCAGCATCGGCATCGCCTGTCAAACCTTCCTCGGCCAGTCGGAGATTCAGACGGGTTTGAAACTCTTCGCCCATCGCGTCGACGAGCCGCTCCTGCATGGCAGCATAATCTTCGGGCGCGATGCGCCTTGTCACGCTTTCCCACGGTTGCCAGCGTGTTGCCAGATAATCGGCAAATCCCGCCGCTTCCTGATTCCGCACCGATGCCCCAGCGCTGGCTACATCATCCTCGGTCACGTGAGAGACGTTCATGAAGCGCATGTCGGGAGCGATGTGCCGCAGCTCGAGCTGGTCGCGCAGCTGGGTCTGGTAGGCAAGGTAGACCTCGATTTCATCGACGTCCGCGTCGGGATCGGCACGACGAAGCGAGTTGACCCTCTTGCGCGCGATTTCGTCTAGCGCTTCCAAGCGAAACATGACGCGGCCGTGCTGGAGCAGTTCGCCCAATCGCCCGTCATAGACGCCGTCCTCGACATCAGCGTTCAGGCGTGCGGTCTGCATGCCGTTCCAGCCCAAAGTAACGCGATCCTCGCAACTCGCGTTCGCTCCCGAAGCCAACTCGAAATATTGCTCGCGCAAACGCGGCCTGACGGCTGCCTGCCGCAAATCTTCGGCGACCGCCTGGCGGAACGCCTCGTTGCCATAATTCACGGTGCCACGGAGCCTGTCGAGGAAGCGTGCATAGTCCGCGGCCCCCGCTTCATGACCGAAGTGCTGCCAAGCGGCCATTGCCATGGGCTCGTCCTCGAGCCAGTCCGCGGCAACCTCTTGCAGGGACCGCGGCTGAACTTCCACCGCTCCATCCGCCGTCGAGAAGAAAACCTGCGGGCCGGCATAGTGTCCGGCATGCATCGCTGTTGCAAGGCCGGCCTGCACCCAATCGGCGAGCGGATTATTCTCCAGATCAACGCTCGAATCACGACTTAGCTGCGTCAGCAGGGTCTCGGGCACGCTGGTCAGCTGGTTGTTGCTGGCGCCGAGCCACAGCAGCTCGGGCGGGACCGTCTGAGGCAGGCTGGTCAGCCGGTTGTGGCTGGCGCTGAGCCATTCGAGCTCGGCCGGAAGAGGCTCGGGCAGGTCCGTCAGCTGATTGTAGTCGACGTTCAGACGCTGGAGCCCGGCTGGAAGCCCGGGCAGGTGGGTCAGGCGGTTGCCGCTGACGTCCAACTCCTGAAGCGTTGCTGGAAGGCGTTCAGGCAAGCTGGTCAGCTGATTGTTGTCGACATTCAGCCGCCGCAATCCCGGCGGCAGCTCTGCGGGCAGGCGCGTCAGCCCATTGCTGATGGCATAGAGCCGCCGCAGCCCAGGTGGAAGCTCGGGTAGGCTGGTCAGCCGATTATTGCTGGCGTAGAGCCGTTGGAGGCTCGCCGGAAGGGTCTCGGGCAGGCTGTTAAGCTGATTATCGTCGACATTCAGGCGGCGCAACCCGGCCGGAATGGACGCCGACAAGGCGGTCAGGGACAGAGACGACAGATCTAACGGCTCATTGAGATCACCCGCGCCCCGCCAAGCCCTCGTTACCGCCTGTTGCCGATCCTCATGTTGCCCCTGCCCGTTTTCGGCAGCCCAGTCCGTCAACATCTCGTCCTGCGAGGCAGCCGCCTCGGCAGCGGACGCCTGAACGTCCGTTAAGGCCTCTCCCCAATGCGATGCGGCCGGAGAGCCCGGTTCGGAGCTTTCCGAATCGGACGTTGCGGAAGGAGTACCAGCGCCGAGCTGTTCTGCATTCATCGATGTCGTCTCTTCGGTAGCAAAATGAAGCAAACGCGCCGGGGCGGCGCATCTTAGAACTGGTAACCGGCCATGGAGAGCGCTCCACCGGCTAACTGCAATGAGGTGCGATCACACAGCGGGGCCGTCACACACCGCTGGCGCGAATACGCTGCTGCGAGTGCTACCGAGTAACTTCAGACGGGGCAGCGAACCCAGGCGAAGTCTCGCTCGTGGATCAGTTGATATTGGAGTCTATCCCGGTGTCCCCTGCCAGATCTAGCCCTTTGAGAAGGCTCTGCCAGCGAGTAGCGATGTTCATGATACGACAGCCAGCTGTCGACAAGCTGACAGACCGCGGAGCGACGAAACTGGACGGCTCCCATCAATTACACAACCTTAGGCTCAGCGCTACGCAGATGAATTACTTCGAGCTGGGCCGACTGGTGCCGGGTGCCGGCACCCTGGCAGCGGGACGCTTAGGCCGGCAACTTTGCTGTCGCTTGCGGAGGCGGGCCCACTGCCCCCTGCGTTCAAACGCTTATGTTAAATAGCTGAGCTAAAAGCTTGCAGCCACATCGCGCCTAATGCGCTCGGCCTTCTACGAGACGCGGCGCGCACCCGATGTTAACAAACACGGGCTCGCTAAATTTCTCCGATGACGAGCTCCCAGCCATTGACATCGGCCACAAAGACCGCCCCTCCCCTCTCGGCTCACCGTCGCGGATCTCGACGGGCAAGCGCTGATGAGACGGCACTCGACCCGTACGCGATCGACTGAATGATCGAACAGCTGCATCCGCACTGGTGCGACTAAGAATTTCTGTATGCCGAGCTCAATTTAGTCGATCCGCGCCGCGATCAATGAACTTGAGCATCGACTGCGCCTCGTTGATCTCGCGTGAAACACGTTTCAATATCCGTATTGCCATCTCCTCCGTCGCGATCAGTTCCGCTCTCTCGCAGGCTAGCCCAAAATGATGCATCACCTGCTCGTCAGAGGGCGCGATACGGTTCTGCAATAAGCTGGTCGTCAATGACGAGAGCATGTGCTCGACGACGTCATTCTCCGCCTGGCTCAAGTCCGTGTCCTTCTGATTTTTTGGTCAGTTCTGTAATCTTTGGCCACCACATCGCGTTGCGGCGAAGGATAGTCATCTTCGAAACTGCAGCTTCATGCCCGTTGAACGCTGCTATCAGAGATTCATTTGGTCGGTTACCTCACTGCTTGGACCTCTTCTCCTCAGCACAGGCGCACGGCTTCAGATAGCGTGAGTTGCGCGATTATGATAGCTCCACAGCGACATTCCGCCCCTTTGGAGTGCCGATCGAATGATGCTGCAAATATGGAAAGGACCCCTAACTCCGACCTTCCCAATCAGAACGTCGTCAAGTTGCGACACACGAGAAGCTATTCTCTCGCAAACGTCCCGTCCGGCCTGACCTCCGGCCTTTCGGCTCAACGCATTGCATATCGTGGCGCAGCCCCACGATCGTCCGGCGCGGATGCTTTCCTCGAAACTCGGCAGGAATAGATTGAAGCTCAACCGCCGCCTTTTGCTGGAACACCGAATGGTCGACGTTGCGCAGCTTCTTCGCGCGTGACCACCACTATTGAGAATGCAACGATGTCGCTGGCGCGATCGATTTCGCCTAGCGCCCCCGTGAGGCTGGTTTGAGAGGACATAACGACCTTCCGAGCTTTCACCGCAGCGCTCTGTGCGGCCGTCAGTGCTGCCGGTCATCGCCTCTGACCGGATATGAACAGTCTATTCGTTGAAGTATTTGCCTGCGAGCGCGGGCTGTTCACCCAGCACGCTTTCGCTGGACCGGTAAAAACGCGAATACGGCTGGGGTCAGCCATATTCTGCTGCCTGTATCGTTCCACCATCTAGGCCATCTCGCGACTCCAACTGGTCAGTGTACTTTAGCCCGACGTCCCGTGCGGACGATGCAAATGGCTCCCTGGCCATCGCCCGCAAGCGAGAAAACTGGCAATCAGCGCGCCGTCCCCATCGGTCTCCACTTGCGATGCGCCATCAACGCCTGCCAAGTGGGCCTTTTATCTTTTACGCATCAGCAAGCCTACAACCTGTCGCAGCGTGAGATTCAAGCTATTAAATCGGTCTTTTGAGGCAGACTGTGCACAGCGGATGTCGATAGCAATACTGTCCATGGAATGCTCAGTTGGCTCGACACTGCGTCTAGCCGACATTTGCCTCGCCCCAATCCCGGCGCGTGCGTCTCTTTGATTGGATGGCGCGTGCCGGGGATCGCAGTCAGGCTGGCTCGCCTTCCTAGAGCAATCGTCCCCATGGCTTTCTCATATTGTTGATGTGGTCCACCTCGCTCATAAATTATTTATCGGGTAAGCGATTGCGAATGCCGGGTACCACCGCGGGACTGACCAGCATCAGAGAGGAGGCGTTCGCAAGAAGCCGCCGCTCTACGCCTCTTGGGCCGCTAGAGCCCGACATCGCTACGGTCCGACTCGAGAGCTGTGACCCAAGTCATGTCGCGCCCAGCGACTCAACAGGCAACAAAGCCGTCAAGCCCTTGCAAGTTCCGCCGCCATCGACCATGGGTTGTGCGTTAATAGTTCCTGCTTGAGCCGTCTGCGTGTCGGACATGAATTTAACTGCTCCGGTTCTCGGTTTTTCTTCGCGCACCAATCAATCCTGTGGAGCGCAGGAATTGTGCAAGGCACACGATCGCAGCGCCGTGAAAACGCGAGGATCTGCTTCGATTTCTCGTCGCGCGCGCGATGTAGGGTGATACTGATGATAAGAGTGGCAAACATCGAACTGCTCGCCGAAAGACGGGCGTGAAGTCGCAAGTCCTCGGATGCAGTTGTTCGGCAGGAGTGCGGAGCCAAGGAATGGCCGCTCGATGACGATCGCCATAATTGATACTCCAGGGACGAAAGTGAACTATATCTGTGATGACTTCAATTGATGATACATTGAGTGAGATCAGATGGCTGCGGAACGAAATCTGGCGCTGCCGTCGATTCCTTAAAAGGGACCTACCTGGCACGGAGCGCAAGGCCGTTGAGAAGCGTCTGCTTGAACAGCTTTCTGCCTTTGAACGGCTCTTGTCGACGGCGTTTCCTTTGGCCTTGAGCCCTAAAGTGTATTCGGCCAAGAGCACCACGATCGGGCGAAGCGACTCGCCTGAAGCGCCCATCGAGAACGCCGCAATGGCATCAAACGGTTCCTTCGAGAAGTCGATGGGCGGCTAGCAAAAGAAGTTTCCTAGATCTATCTGCACCTTGAGCCCGGCAGTCGAGACGAAACTAATCCCCAGCTGAGAAATCTGAAGACCGCGAACAAACCTCCAACGCTCACATTTCGCCGGTCTTTTGCAAGTTATAGCCGATTTGGCCACCTGCCGGAAAATACTTGGTTGCCGACCACAACGCCGCAGATTGATGGGCAGCACGGGTTCCTGCAGATGTCCGGCTGTACCCACCACAGTTTACGCAGATGGTCATCTGGACCAGTTACAGCGGAGCCGATGGCAATCTCACGACGGCCTCAAAGTCGGCGGATGGCTGCAGCGGTGAACAAAGCAACTGCTGCAGTACGAAATCGAGGTTCAGAGCGCATTTCAACCTCGTAACACGCATAGGCGCACTATCGATCGCTGATTGAGGCCAATCGATCCACCGAGCTAGCCCACTGATAAATGAACTGCGGCTCGGCAGGCTGATGCTTCCAGCCCGACGACTTTCGGCCACCAAGCTGGCCAAACTCCGGCGCCCGTCAGTCTGAACACCTCACTGTCGCTCGATTTGTGCAACTGCCGCTCGGACGCCTCACTCTCGATGAAGGACGACCGGAAGCCTGTTGAGACGTCGTCTCGGTCCGTCGTTTCTGTCCGCCGCGGTTGGCACCATGCGGCGGCATTCGCCGCGCAAGTTCTTGAAATTGTCCCTAAGACAAAACATGGCTACGTCCACATCGCTACGCCCTGTAAAGCGGTCACAGAAGCGGATCACGTCTGGTCTGCACGACATCAAGACTTCCTCGGCCCGCCGATCTCGCGCGCGAGCGTGTCCTGTGCACCACGTCGCTGCGATCGCGATCGCGGCGAGGGCGGCTGCACAGCGATGCGCATTGCAAGTCCAGCCCATTCGTCGCTCTTGATTCACCAAACCTCTCTTAAGCCGCATATCCTTCACTATTGTTCTCTGCCCCGCGAGCATAACCTGTTTACCGGATTGGGCCGCCTCGGCAGCCACTGTCTCGCTGTTGGGGGGCCGACGCAATGATTACCGGCTTCCGAATCATTGCCCCGCCACGCGCAGCACGCTGATTGCGAAGACCGAAATACAGCAGAGATCGGCCGTTTAGCGCTCGTGTGGCGATGCTGGCTGCCAATACGGCGTTCTGCTTCGCAAGGCTACAACCTGACGCCACGGCTGATTCAAGCACTTTGAGCATCGTCAAGTGTGTGAATACGTTCTGAGACGGGCAGCATACCCACATTGGGGGCAGTAGGACGAACTCCCGACAACTGGACGCCTGACCGGCTGCCCCCGGGACGAACGTCCCCGATGTTGGTCGGTGACGCTCAGCCTGGTGTTGGGGTTGAGGGCGTCAAGGGCACGCATCGAGACGATCAGCGACAAGCTGCGTCGACGCAGCTCGCTTGTTCGCGGTCCCAACCAACTGACCTGCAGTGTCAAAGAGTTCCGTGCGATGGGTTTCCGAGAAGCACAGCCGTTTGGACCGACGGCCAGGATACCATGGCTGCATGGTGATTGTCGTAACTGTCACGTACGGTCGATTCCACGGCCTCCAGCCGCCTGCTGCTATTCACGGTGGGCAACTGCTCCAAACCAGCTCAGCGGCCTCGAGCCGCTGGCATGCCGGTTGCTACTAACACCGGCAGCGCGTCAGCCTGGGTGCAGCCTAGCCGGAACACGGAAGACACCATGCGTCGTCGACTGTTGCAGGTCTTTCGCGGACGGTCGCGGACCGCGCGTTACGTTCGCGATTCCACGATCTAGGACAAAAACGAGACATCACATGAGTAAATTAGCGGTACGCGAGCTTTCCTTGGCCGCCAGGTTAAGTGTTGTGGCCGCAGCTATTCTGGTTTCGCCAGCAGCAGGCGCCAATGAGGATTTGATGAGCGCAGCCAACCGGATTTTCAAACCGATTCCCTCAATCGTTCCAGCGGTGAAGGACAATCCTATCACCCATGAAAAGGTCACACTCGGCAAATCCTTGTTTTTCGATCCGAGGCTATCGGCGAGCGGGGTTATTAGCTGCAACACGTGTCATAATCTTGGGACGGGCGGGGTAGATGCCGGCCCGACGTCGATTGGTCATCGCTGGCAGCTGGGGTCACGTCGTGCGCCAACCGTCTATAACGCGGTCTTCAACGTGGCGCAGTTCTGGGATGGACGCGCGGCGGATCTTAAGGCGCAGGCCGCAGGCCCTGTCCAGTCCAGCGTCGAAATGAATGCGACGCCCGAACGCGTGCTCAGCACATTGAATTCAATGACCGACTATGTCGTTATGTTCAGTAAGGCTTTTCCCAATGATGCGGCGCCCGTGACGTTTGAAAATTTCGCCAAGGCCATCGAGGCTTTCGAGGCGACCTTGACTACTCCTGCCGCCCCCTTCGATCAGTATCTCGATGGCGACGGATATGCTCTCACTGATCAGCAGAAAGCCGGGCTGAAGCTATTCATCGAAAAGGGATGCTCCTCTTGCCACAACGGAATCAACGTCGGTGGACAGGATTACTTCCCGTTCGGCATGATTGAAAGGCCAGCCGAAAGCCTGCTTCCGAGGAAAGACAAGGGTCGTTTTTCCGTCACCAAGGATCTCGGCGACGAGTATGTTTTCCGCTCGGCGCCGTTGCGCAACGTCGCATTGCGCCCCCCCTACTTCCATTCTGGTCAGGTTTGGAGTCTTAAGCAAGCGGTTGGCGTGATGAGTGAGGTTCAGCTTGGCGCAAAGCTCAGCGATGAAGAAGCTGACGAGATTGTGGCCTTTCTGAATTCGCTCACAGGGCAGCTGCCAAAGATCGATTACCCTTTACTGCCCACGCGGACCATTGCAACCCCAAAGCCCTCCTTAGACAAATAGGCCTTCACGATAGCGACACGCTAGGTTGTGATTAACGAGGAAGATAGCGCTACCGCAACGAAATCAGGCGATGTCGCGGTCCAAGCTAGAGCATTCAACGGGCCCACATTGCGAGCCTCGAGCCCCAACCTGTTGGTCGCTGACGGAAGAATTCCTTAGAGGGCCTGTCAAATTATCCATCTTTGGAAGCTCAATCCTGGGTCACCTGGCATTGCAACGAAGGTCTGCGCGCCCTGAAATGCGCTCGCAATCGGTGCTGCTAGGAAGACGCTCTGCCGTAGCTCGCGGGCACCGCATATCATCTCACGTCAGCCCTTTTTCCAAGCGCCCGGCTGCCGACCTTCTCCTCCGCGCAGATCGGAAGGTGCCAAATCGGATGGCATGGACTTGTGCATCATTGACGAGTTTTACGGCCGCATATTCGCCAAAGCACCATCCCCAATCCAAGAGGCGATGGATCATCCTCAGCTTCCATCTGGTAGCTCCTGCATGTGCGGTTGCTGACGCGAGCGTCCAAAGTCCTACAATAAGATGCGGCGATTAAAGACGCTGGGTGGAGGCCGATACAAAGCCTCCCTTACCGCTAGGCGCGCAGAATCCTTGAAACGGCACGCGGATTGCTGGGCAGGGATCAACCAGTCGCCGCGAAGCAAGCCGTCGCGGCGAAACCGGAGTTCCAATGAGGTTTATCCGTTTCATCCTGATCGATCTGGCTTTGATGCTGCTCGCACCCGAGAATGCAGAGGCCATGACCATGGCTACCGGCGCAAACTTCAAATCGGCCACCAAAGCTGTGGGACCCTTGATGCGAATTTCCGGCTCCGAGCCAGTATTCAGCTCTGGCGCGAGCCGACATGTTTATCGCCAAACCTCTCAAGCCGCGCCATTTGGACATTCAGCAGAAGCCCTCCGCCCGGAGGAGCAGGCTGAGAACCTCGCGCTGCTGGACAGGCGCTTTGCCTCTCATTGGCAAGCGCACTGGGCAGCGTCCGATTGTCACGATCCTCGCGGCGCGGGGATACTCAACAAGCCTCTGGTCTTAACACCGATCTGCAGTCCGCCGCCGCACCTTATGCCCTCACGCGAGCAGAGACGCCGTTCTGGAGCGGCACAGGCTCGATTGTCGGAGGCATGGCCGTCATCTGCATTGCAGCGATTGTGCTCGTGACTTGGATAGGACGATACAGCACAGGCGCAGGTTCATGAGAGAAGCAAAAACGGGCTATATTGAGGTTGCCTTCAACGACTCTCTAGCAAACATCCCGCTTGATGCGCAATTCAGCCTGCCAGCCAAAGGCGTCACAGCGATTTTTGGTCCGCCCGGGTGCGGCAAGACCACACTCGCGCGCTGCATCGCTGGCGTGCAGCGTCTGCCCAGAGGATTTTGTGCGGTCGATGGAGAGATTTGGCAGGATGAGACGACGTTTCGACCGCCTCATCTGCGTCCCGTCGCATATGTATTCCAGCTATCAATTCTCCCTTCTCATTGGTCTGTACGGCGCACCCTCCTATACAAGGCGTCAAAATCGACACCGACACTGATCGATTTTGATGGTGTGGTCGAATTGCTCGCCTTGGCGCCACTGCTCGAGCGCTCCCCATCACATCTGTCCGCGGCCGAGCGACAGCGACTTGCCCTTGGCAGAGCGCTGTTAGGCCAGCCTCGGCTACTTTTGCTGGACGATCCACTCACTGTGCTCGACAGCTCCGCCAAATGCGAGATCCTGCCATTTCTCGAGCGCATGCGGGAACAGCTCCTATTGCCGATGATCTACATCAGTCATGATATCGCTGATATCGAGCGTTTTGCCGATCATCTTGTCATGATGAAAGATGGCTTCGTGACTGCGGCCGGGCCGCTCAATGTCGTTCAGAGCGATCCGGCGCTTGCCAGGCGCGGCGAAGCGGCAGTCTGTCTTGATACCTTGGTCGGCGGCTATGACGGACGCTATGGGCTGATCATGCTCCGCCTCAACGGGGCGCGGCTTCTGATACCTGGAGTGCCGCTTAGACCGGGCGCGCAGCTGCGGCTGCGCATCGCAGCCAGCGATGTCAGCATCGCGTGCGAGCCCCCACGTGCAAGCTCTATCCTCAATGTATTTCCGGCACGCATCAAAGCCTCTCTGCCGTTCGACGAGGCGGAGGTCACCTTGGTTCTGGCTCTTGAAACTGGCCGTTCTGGCATGCCGCTTTTGGCGCGCATCACGCGCCGCTCCTTTGATGCGCTACGGCTCAGCAATGGAGCGGACGTTTTTGCGGAGGTCGCGCGCGCCGTTCCGCTCGGGGCTGCCGAGCGGTGCTTGCAACGTCTGCCACGATCCGCATGAGAGCGTTCGACAGCTCTGCCCCGATACGAGAAACACATCAACAGGAACCCGGCCGTGATCGATAATCTGGATGAGATAGATCCGAATAGTGTGCGGGCTATTCTCTACCGTCCAAAAGACGATGTGGATAGGCTACTCGCCGATTTCGCTCAGGATATCGCGCAGCAAGGCGTACGCATCGGCGGCATCGTGCAGCGACACTCGAGGTGCGCAAATGGCACGCAGGTCATGCTCGCAGTCGACGTTGCGACAGGACAAGAGATCTCGATTTCCCAGCCACTCGGCAGCGGAGCTATGTCCTGTAATCTCGATACAAATGGGCTTGCCGAGGCCGCAGCCGTCGTTTCCCAGGCACTTCGCAACGAGATCGATCTTCTCGTGATCAACAAATTCGCCAAACAAGAAACCGCCGGCCGGGACCTGCGCGCCGAATTCGTTGACGCGATCACCCGAGGCGTACCAGTCCTGACAGCCGTTCCGAAGAAATGCCTTGCCGACTGGCGAACCTTCACCGCGCGCGTTGGCACGCTGCTGCCTTGTGATCGTCAATCCTTGGAGCAGTGGTGGCGCGAGATCTCAACGCGCGTGGCGCGCAGCGGGGCCTTCAGCCCCAGCTGCGGTTATTTGGGGACGACGATACCGGACCGCTTGATGACGACAGTGAGACTGTCGAGCACGTCGTCTCCGAAATCGCCCATCAAACTCTTTCACCGCCTGCGAAAACAGCCTTAGCTCTGGCGTCCGCTCCCACGCTCTGTGCCACGTGATGCCTCGCGAACGGCTGATTGCGGACCTTCAATGGCGAGACGTCGCAGTTCAACCAGCCGCACGCGCTAACCAGTTCAAGCCGACATCAACCCCTCAGTCGGTTGTGCAGTGCCCGCCGGTCGACTACGAGATTGCTAGGGTTCAGGTCTGGCTGTCGTCTCCCCGCCAACCGCCTGGCCAGCGCCCGCGTACCGTGGAGCACAAAGACACCGCAATCGTAGCCGTTCCTCTGATGGCGTATGGATGCGTTTTGCAGGTTGGCCCCCACGCGTTGTGCGAGCATTGCTGCAGGCCTATCATTGTGCCCCCTGGAGGAGTCGTCGTGGTAGGCAACGGGATTGTTGCGATCGCGGCGGTTCGCCAGCAGCAGCGACCAATGGGAGCCGCGGTGATTGAGGTCCGTAGCGCTGGCATCGTTCACCGGATGAACAGGAAGTCGGCTCTATCATTCTCATTCCGATCATCGACAATGCGATGGAATGCGCGGAGCGCGTCCGCCTCGGTACCCTGGTCCACCCGAAAGGCCATGAGAAGATCTACAAATCGTATCCGGCGGGCGAGTTGGAATTGCTTCCCCGCAACTCCTGCGACAGGAGCTCGTAGTCCCGCTGGATATGCTCGTCCCCCAGCCAGTCCCTGGCTCCGAGCACCCGCCCGCTGCGGTCGCCGGCAGAGGGACTCGCACTGGAAGCGGCGACCTGGGCATTAGGAACCGAGGATGGGCCAGGATGATGAATAAGCTGAGCGTCGCGGCGTTCTCGCAGACCCAATGTGATGGAGTAGGTCTGACCGTTGATGGAGACCGGCTGCGGTGCCATTCGCGAACTCGGCAATAGCATTTTATTGTCCAATACATCGAGCAGGAAATCCGGCACCGGCTGTGAGCCATGCTGCCAATCCTCGCCGACGAGATATCCTATATCCTCGAGCTCTTGCGGCATGCCTGACGGCCCGATGAAGAACGGGGGTCTGCCGGCAGGGTCAGCACCGGCCCTGACTGGGCAGCGTCACGCATGTCCTGCGGTGTGGACGGCAGGTCAACCAAAGAACCAAGACCGCGGTAGATATCTGAGGACCGAGCTGGCTCGCCCTTCGGCGTTGGAAAGTCGAAATAGGACGGCAGTTGCGGGGACCAAGTCGGGCTCGACCCAGCCTGCTCCCGCAAGCCGGCCTGACCAAACGGGCCTAACACCGGCGGCCACTCACTTTCGGACGGCGGCGTCGGCAAATCTCGCATCCAAGTCGGGGAACCTGCTCTTTGAGGAAAGGGTACACCCAGGGCTCTGTTTGCCTCGACGACTTGCACATACTGCCTGGGCTTATTGAGAGTCACGCCAGATTTCGCTTGGCCTCGGCGTAAGCCCGGTAGTCTGCATCCAGCGAGCGTTGCTGCTCATTATTGCCGTTGATTCGGCTCGCGATGCTCTCCTTGCCCTCTGTGCTGAGCCAATCACTGAACTTGCGTTGCGCCGAAGCAGTACTTTGAATGGTTTTTCTCCTATGCTGGGAACTCGGGTCGAGCTTGCTCAGCTCTTCGTTGGCAAGGCCGCGATGAGGCTGTCGTCGTCGTCGTAAGGACGAAATCCTTGTTGGGGCTCGAGACCTAGGTTCTCTAAAGGGATCGAGTGGGGCCGTCCGCTTTGTGGCTTTATTGAACGCCGCATAATCTGCGTTCAATGACGATTTCTACGAATTGCCGTCGATTCTGTCCATGATGCTTGGCCTGCCCTCCCTCTGAAGCCAATCACTAAAGGAGCGTAGCCGGGAAACCATCGTCGAAACGGCGGCTTTCTCTTGGTCGCATCAGATCCAAGCTTGGACAGAGCGTCGGTCAAAAAGTCATCGATGGTGGAGATGTCCTCCGGATGAGCCGACAATGTTTCGCGTCCCATCAGTCGGGCCCCGGCACCGACAGCTTGGAGCCCGTCAGCCCCGATCCTGCGCAGATGAGAAGTGCCGTGCTGGGGCGGTCACGATCATCGCCGCCAGCTTCGGCGTACTCGTCGATGTCGGCGGCGAGCGACCTTGGTTCATTGAACGCCCGAAGAGCCAATGGCCCCTTATGATGTGCTCGGAGCCAACGAGCAAACGTGTTGAGCGCCTGCACATTGGACTTGATCGTAGCAGCCGGGACCTTTCCATTCCCCCGGCCTCTGGTACCATCGGGAGCAATTCTGTAGTCTTTGACGTTTTCCACGAACTGGCGGATCATCCGCTCGTCCTGAGACTGTACAACCTGACGCTACGTAGAGTTCAAGCCCCAATCGCCGCCGACGGCGAGCTTGGTTGGCTTTCAAGCGTTTCAGGATCCGGCAAACCCTCGAGCCTGGTGATCTACCGCCGCTTCAAGCGCCTCAATGCGCGAAGCGCCGTAGCCTATGATTACTCGCACCTTGTTTGGCAACGGCGAGCAACTGGTCTTACTAGCGCAATCTGTCGTCTCGGTAATACAGCCGCTCTTGTTTGCGCCAGATGCTACGAACCTCGCCCTTCGTCAGGTTCAGTATTTCCATTAGATCTCGGCAGGCCGACAGTCATTTGGCACATTGATGGCGAGATGCGGCAGTTTGCTCTAAGGGACGCAGAAGGGGCTTTGACCAGACGCTTGCAGGCGAAGATCTCAGGCGGTCGCGCAAAGCAAGACTGTTTTCATGAGTTTTGGCAAGGAAGCGCTTGGCTGCACATTTTTCGCTGATCGACCACTCCTGAGAACGGATGGCATATAGCTTGCTTCAACAATGAAGTCACCTTCTACAGAAAGAAAATTTGTGAGGACAGCATGCTCGGAATTGGAAGTCAGTTGCCGCCGTTCGAAATCACAGGGGTGAAACCCGGTTTTCAAGCGCAGGAGGAAGGAGGACAGAGTGCATTCGAGACGCTGACCGAAGCGAGCTTTCCAGAACAATGGAAGATCATCTTCTTCTATCCCAAGGATTTTACCTTCGTATGCCCGACAGAGATCGCTGAGTTTGCCCGGCTGTCCAAGGAATTCGCCGACCGCGATGCGGTTGTACTGGGTGGTTCGACTGACAATGAGTTCTGCAAGCTCGCTTGGCGGCGCTCACATGTCGACCTGCACAATCTGCCAATCTGGCAGTTTGCCGACACAAAGGGAACGCTCGTCGATGGTCTTGGCGTGCGTTCACCCGAAGGGGTTGCCTATCGTTACACCTTTATTGTTGACCCCCAAAATACGATCCAGCACGTCTATGCGACCAATCTCAGTGTCGGGCGCAGTCCTAAGGACACGCTCCGCGTTCTGGACGCGCTGCAAACTGACGAGCTCTGTCCTTGCAGCCGCGAAATCGGCGGCGAAACCTTGAAGGTTGCTTGAGGCAGCATGTCGTCGATCGAACAACTAAGCGACAGGATTCCCGATTTCGCGAAGGATGTCAGGCTTAACTTGACCTCCTTGGTGGCCGATGAGACGCTTTCGCCGCAAAGAAAATACGGGCTGCTGCTGGCGAGCGCGATTGCCACCCGCAATGCAGCCCTGATTGCCGCCATGGAATCGGCTGCGTCCGCTGTGATGACATCTGTGGCGATCGCCGCAGCGAAAGCCGCAGCCTCCCTGATGCCAATGAACAACGTCTACTACCGCTTCGCTCACCTCGTTTCCAACCCGGAATACAAGACGATGCCGCCACGGCTGCGTATGAACGTGATCGGTAATCCCGGCGTGGACAAGTCCGATTTCGAGCTGTGGTCGCTTGCGGTCTCCGCCATAAACGGCTGCGGTGCCTGCATCGATGCCCATGAGAAGACACTGAGAGCCGCGGGCGTCAATTCCGAAGCGATCCAGACCGCCGTGCGGTTTGCCGCGATCATGCAGTCAGTGGCGATCGCAATCGAGGCCGCTGGGCCCAACCCCTCTCAGGCGAGGGGTTGATCCCTCCTCTGCCATCCGATCGACTGCGTTGTGGCGCCATTCAGTGACGCCACAACCAGTCCTTCGCGGCTCCCGAACGACATCTGCAAGTCATGTCTTGCGCAGCGTCCCCACGAAAGAGTGTCTTGCTCGAATTCCAGGTGCCGTGCAAGTGACGCGGAATGCGCCACAGATGCGGTGAGACCCTATCACCTACTCCGTCGCACCACGGCCCTGTTCCACCATCACCCAAACTTAAACTGCACTCCATATCCGCCGCGCGGATGGCTCCATTCGATGTCGCCGGTGGGCTCGGCGATCACGCGGCAGGTACCGCACTCGATGCAGCCGTCAACTGTTATCTCGACCTGGCCGTCGTCGTTGAGCTCGTAGCATCGCGCGGGGCAGGCTTTCAAAAGTGCAAGTAGCTGCGGCGATGGCGTCGTGTGCGCACGGACTTTGACGTGAGGGTGACCGATGTCGACAAGATAGCGGTTGTAATACAGCTTGTCTTCGACGCGCACTGGGGGTTCGACATTCATGCTTTGACCTTCCATTGTTGGGCTTCACACTGTCGCGGTCAGCGCCAGGCCCGGGCAAAACGACAAGCATCGCCGAACAGACCTGTCCATGACCGCGCCTTGACAAAGGATTTCAGAGTCGCCTTCTCCTTCTCAACCTTAGGCGTACCATCGACGCGCACAAAGTTTTGCATCGCCTTGGAGATGAGCTGCGGATAGGTGAGAAAGAAGTTTTGTGACTGGGTATGCATTAGGGGCGGCATATCCTTGTACTTCTTTAGATCTTTGATGACGAAGGAATCGTCTAGCATCTTCTTGTAGATCGACAGATTTGTTGCACTCATCGGCTCGCCGCGCGATTTCACCAGGCCTATCGCTTCGGCGGCGATGCGGCCGGAAGTCATCGCGAGATTGGAACCCTCACGATGAATGGCATTGTTGAGTTGTGCTGCATCGCCCACTACGACCCAGCCTTCCCCATAAAGCTGCGGGATCGACTTGTACCCGCCTTCAGGAATGAGATGCGCCGAATACTCCTTGACTTCCGACCCTGCTATCAGGGGCGCCACAGAGGGATGGCTCTTGAATTGATCGAGCAGGCCGTAGGGCGTCTGGCCCGTGCGCTGGAAGTCGGCGACGAGACAACCCATGCCGAGCGAAATGCACTCTTTGTTGGCATAGATGAAACCCATTCCGGTCATGCCGCGGGAAATGGTACCGGCCGCCTCGATCACGACGCCTTCATCGCCCTTGAGATTGAAGCGCGCCTCGATGGTCTCGCGAGGCAAGAAGTGCATCTCCTTCACCGCGAGCGCAACGTTATCGGGGCTCGGCCGCGCGCGCAGGCCCGCGCGCGTCCCGAGCAGGCCATTGACCCCCTCGGCCAGCACGACGACATCGGCATGTATTTCGCCGTCTCGGCGATCTGTACGAACACCGACGATCCTTTCACGCTCATCCCGTACGAGCTCCGTGACTGTCGTCTCGCACAGCAAGGTCGCGCCAGCCTCCCGCACCTTGGAAGAGAACCATTTGTCAAACTGGGCGCGTATAATCGTGTACCGGTTCGGCCGTTCCTCGTTGAAGTCGTCTGAACGGTAATGCATGCCGACATGGGAGCGATCGTCCATCATCCAGAAACGCTGCTCAATCAGGTGACGTTCGAGCGGCGCCTCCTCTCGAAACTCGGGGACCAGCTTTTCCATCATGTCGGCATAGAGGATGGCGCCCTGCACATTCTTCGATCCAGGATATTCGCCCCGCTCGAGCTGCAGCACCTTCATGCCGCGTTTAGCCATGGTCAATGCCGCCGCGTTGCCGGCCATACCGGCTCCGACCACGATCGCATCGAATCTCTCTTCAATCATCATCATCTCCTCTAGACCGCGATCCGGGCGCGCGAATTCGGCAAAAGCCGGGCGCGAAATGCGGTCGTCAGCGCCGGCAGCAATTGGATGGCGTCACTGACGATCGCGAGATGGGCAAAGTCGAAGATCGGAGCGTTCTTGTCAGTATTGACGGCGACGATCAGATCCGCGCCCTCCACGCCAACCCGGTGCTGGATCGCGCCGGAAATGCCGGCGGCGATATAAAGCTTTGGCCGGATGGTTTTCCCCGTCTGGCCGATTTGCCGGTCAGACGTAACCCACCCTTTTTGTACCAGAGGACGCGAGCAGCCATATTCAGCGCCAAGCAGAGTCGCGAGCTCGCGCACCAACCGAAAGTTCTCAGGCGATCCCAGTCCCAGGCCGCCCGCAACCACGACATCGGCATAGGCCAGATTGGACGTTTCTGCATCGCGGTCGGGTAGGAACGACAATACTTTTGTGACAATATCGTCTTCGACAAGGCCGAGCGGATGGACGATGATACGAGCGGCATCGCGTACGACGCGCTCAGGCATCGGCATGACCCGCGGGCGGATGGTTGCCATCTGCGGACGATAATTCAAGGTATAGATCGTGCAGAGCAGCGAGCCGCCAAAGGTCGGACGCGTCGCCGCAAGTGAACCATCGGCGTCGACGTCCAGCGCGGTGCAGTCGGCAGTGAGCCCCGTCGACAGGGTCGTCGCCACGGAACCTGCGAGATCGCGACCGAGCGTCGTCGCCCCCAACAGTAGGATCTCGGGCTTGTAGGTATTGACGAGTTCGGTTAGCGCTTTGGTATAGGATTCGTTGCGGTAATCCGACAAAACATTGTCGCTCACGAGATAGGCCAAATCGGCGCCGTAGCAAAAGGCGTCAAGCGCGGCGTTACGTGTGTGCTGCCCCTCCGGACCGATAACGACAGCGGCAAGATTTACCTTTAGCCTGTCGGCAAGCCTGCGCCCCGCACCCATGAGCTCCCATGAAACCGGATGCACCTGGCCACGCTCCAGCTCGACGAAGACCCAGACGTGCTTATACGCCTTGAAGTGCTCCGGCAGTTCTTTTTTGGCTGCTGCGCGCCCGGCCGGCGCCGACATGGCCGTTCTGGTGACATTGCTCATACTCTAAATTCCCCTCAAAGATAGGCGCGCCCGCGCCACAGGTTGCTTTGTAGCTTCCTTAACTGAAGATCACTTTTGGTCAGCAAGTGGCCGGCTGCTCTGCCCCATCTGCTTGGTCAGACCGGCCTCACAACAAGACGCGTCGTCGCGATAGACGTACCGGTCCGGCGGGATTTGGCTAGGTCTTCCACACTGAACGCTTGCGCGCCGCGTTTGACGAGCGCCACCGCGGTGGCCAGGGCGCCGCGGTGATTCTGACCGTTCGCTTCCATGCCTGAGTTGGCGATTCCGTTCGCTGCGCAATACCTGCGCCTCACTTTCGGCCCACCAGCTCCACATTGACTGTGACGACCAGCGCGATCCTGGCAACGCACCTGTCACGCGATCCATGCCGAGCCTCCAGCGCGGACAGCCCGTATGGGCCGACGTTGGCCCTCTTCCTGACGCATGTTGCTATCCGCCATGAGATGGATACAAATCTGAGCGGAATCCGGGGCCGATTTGATGCGGACGACGCTGTGCATACCCTCTCCAGGTGTAGCGCGAACGGGCGACTTATCCATTGACCACCATCTCACCGTCCATACGGAGCCTTGATCGCGTCAAAGACCGTTTCGAACGGACCTGGCGCGATCGTAAGCCACGAGATGATGGCGCAGGGCTCGGCAGGCACTAAAAGCAGCATAATGGGTCTTCCTTCAATCTCACCTCGGACGACTACCATCTGTCGGCATCGATGATCGGATCGGCAGGACAACAGCAAGTGTCGTACCAGTTGCAAAAAACACTGAAAGTCAGTCGAAAGTAATGGTTTCGCAGACACTTGAAATATCCGCTGATACCGTGGACACGACCACTCCAGACATGGGTCGGGAATACGACAGCCGCCGCTCGGGTGATAGCTGCAGAGAGTTGACCCGGATAAAGACGAAGGCCGCACATCGGGTTGCCACGGTGCTCCATCGGGCACACCTTGCCTGCAGTGGAACGCTAGATCACTTCAGCTCGCTCAATGGGACAAAGGCCGCCGCCTTCTTAGGGTCTGCGACCGCTTCCTTCAAAACCTTGAACACTCGCTGGTCGATCGGTGACGATGCCACGAAATCGGCATAGGCCTGCTCCAGCATCGCCTTGCACCGAGCTCTGATTTCCGGCTCTGCGGCACCAGCAAATTGCTCTTTTGCAAAATATTGTCCCATGCGCTTTAAGATGTGAAGGCGCGCGACATTCACGATTTTAGGGTCGTAATCGACGCCAAGTAGCGAAAAAAAGTCCTCCGCCGATGAGGCCTTGCTGAGCCGATCCAGGATACCGGCTGCCGGGGATGAGTTGATCATGGAAATTCTCCTTCGGATTAGCTCTGGACGGTAAATGAGATGAGATGGCGCCTGTTGACTGCTGGCGGGATCAATGGCCAAACCACGATCGAGGCTGACGCTCGTCAGGACGGTCGCCGGACCGGAACTCAGCGCGAGAAGACGCCGATTGGCAGTGCGGGGCGGCTCGCCATGGGGTAGGAGATGACAGCATGTATGCGGAACGGGAAGTAAGATCTGGAGGTGAGATCGCGCCAGGGGATCTGACGTGCGAAAGCTGGACACCGTTCGGGCCCATCAGCGATATCGGACGCCGTCCTTGCGGCGCGTCTGTTTACGTAAACGCTGCTGGACACGGCTTTTCACGCGGGGTGGGTTGCCAGGCATCCGCACACGTCGCGCCAGATCGCCGCCACGGTTTCGCGCTCGACCGGCCGCTTGTGCTCGATGGCATATTTGCGGACTTGCGACAGAATCTGTCTGGCTTGATCGGCGCTGGCGACGAGCTGCAGTTCATCGAGTAACGCGGTGATCGCCCCAAGTCCGGAATGCTTGCCGATCACAAAGCGGTTGCAGCGGCCAAACAAAACGGGATCAAGCGATTGATAGGTGCGTTGATCCTTCAAAAGGCCATCGACATGAATGCCGGATTCGTGCGTAAATACATGCTCTCCGACGATGGCCTTATTCATAGGAATCACACGTGCGGCCGCGGCTGCTACCACCGCAGCGACGTTCTCGAGCTCCGGGAGTATGATGCCGGTCTCGCGACCGTAGAGCTGCTTGAGTGCGACCGCGATTTCCTCGAGCGGGGCATTTCCGGCCCGCTCGCCCAGCCCGATGACGGTCACTGAGGCGTGGCTCACGCCGGCCTTGATAGCGGAGAGCGTGTTGGCGGTCGCGAGTCCGAGATCATCGTGACCGTGAAATTCGAGTTCGAGATCGGTGGTCGCGCGCAAATTCCTTACCAGCACGTAGGTTGCGTCGGGATCGAGCACACTGAGCGTATCTGCAATACGAAAGCGACGCGCGCCCGCGGCTTTTGCAGTTGCCATCAGTCTGATGAGAAAATCGATGTCGGCGCGAGAGGAGTCCTCACCACCGACGGCGACTTCAAGTCCGCGCGCACAGGCATAGCCTACCAATCGCTTCACCCGTTCCAGCGCCAGGTCGCGATGACCACCTAGCTTGGCCGCGATCTGGACATCGGAGGTCGGGATCGACATATTGATCATGGACACCTTTGCTTCGATCGCCGCGTCGACATCCGATTCCCGCATCCGGCACCAGCCTATGGTGGTCAGCGGAAGATCTGCTTCGACAATGGCGCGAATGGCGGCGATCTCCTCGTTGCCCATCGCCGGCGTTCCCGCCTCGATCTCCGTGACTCCGGCCCGTGCCAGCGCCTGCGCGATCGCTAGCTTTTCCTCTGCGGTGAACGCAACGCCGGGTGCCTGCTCGCCGTCGCGTAATGTCGTGTCGTTGAGCACGGTGGGCTTGGCGCGCACCTGGTCGGACCAAGACGACTTTGCGGCGGTGCTAGCGGCAATCACGCGAGAGCTCCTCATTGTTTGACCTACCTAAGCTTCAGCAAATGGATTGTCGTAAATGACGCCTTGCCTATTGCCCCGCCGAGTTCGAACTTTAATGCAGTTGCGGCGCGCCAGGAGGTGAGAATTGTTGCGGAGCACTTGAGCCCGCCGCCGCCTTGGACACATGGTCACTCGCTCGAAACGGCGTCAGCCGCGCCCTCAACCTTCCGCGCGGCTTACCAAATCCTGCGAGGCTTTCTCCGATGATGGTGCGATCGCGGACCCTTGTGGCAGTTCAGATGGCCAGTCGCCGGCAACGACCGGCCGAGCCGCCTGCAACAGAAAGTCGCGCCGGCGCTCGGCCATCCGGCTCTCACCGCTTTCTTCGCCGAAGCAGAGGTTGAAGTCGACACATTGCGTGCACACGGGTGTCGTGCACATCACGAGGCCTTCATCCTCGCAAAGCATGCGGTAGAAGAAGCGCTTCCAGCGCATATTGTTGACATTGCGCAAGGCGAGCGGCGCGAAATGGCGGCCCAGCAGCCGAGAGAGTTCGCCACGATTGCGCAAGCCGAGAGCTTCCCACAGATGGTCTGGCTCAATGGCGCGGCGCGCGATCATCGCAGCCAGCCATCGGCCGATATCCCCTTCAGTCGAGCGTTGCTTGAGCAAGAAATCGCGCAGCATTGCGATCTCGTCGTCCTCTTCGCACTTGAAAGCCGAGAGCTGCTCCGCGAGCTTGATCTCAAGGGAGGGAAAGTACTGCTCCAGCAAGGCCGCCAGTTCAAGGCCCGACAGGCCGGCCTTCTCGGGAAGGGAGCCACCATCCATTGTGGCAGCCGCAAGGATGGACGCCAGGACATGGCGATCGAGATTGCTGTCGACGGCAATATCGGCATCTGCTGGAGGCACACCGGTGAGCAGGCTGTAGATTGCAATTCCCCTGTGCATCTGACTGTTGGCATCAACGGCACAAGCAGCCATCAACGGAAGGAAGTGCGCTTCGGACATAATTTTACGAGTTTCCACAATGGTCAGGCTTGCGCTGCCGCATCCTGGTTTTGATCAGGGTCGATCGTCAGAATGCCGGCCTCCCGGGATGGGGGGTGAGGGAGACCGGCATTCGTCGCGCGCCTTCGCAAGGCCGCGACTCGCGACCTTTACGAGGCCGCGAGCTCGGCGGCGGTCTTGCCGACGATGGCTTCGTCCACGGGCTTCATAATGCCATGCTCCATCAGCATGTCCTCGAGCTCGTCCATGGAGATTGGAGTCGGGATGATGCCCTTGCCGCCATTTTTGTGAACCTTGGTCGCAAGATTGCGATAGTGATCGGCCTGCTTGGAATCGGGTGCATATTCGAGCACCGTCATGCGGCGTAACTCGGCATGCTGCACCACGTTGTCGCGCGGCACGAAGTAGATCAGTTGAGTGCCTAGCTTTTTGGCCAACGCTTCCGCCAGTTCCAGCTCCTTGTCGGTCTGCCGCTCATTGCAGATCAGACCGCCCAGCCGCACGCCGCCAGAGTTTGCGTACTTCAGGATTCCCTTCGAAATGTTGTTCGCGGCATACATCGCCATCATTTCACCAGACATCACGATATAGATTTCCTGCGCCTTGTTCTCGCGGATCGGCATCGCAAAGCCACCGCAAACGACGTCGCCGAGCACGTCGTATGAGACATAGTCAATGTTTTCGTAGGCACCGTTCTCCTCCAGGAAATTGATCGAGGTAATGACGCCGCGGCCGGCGCAGCCGACACCCGGCTCAGGACCACCGGACTCCACGCAGCGAATGTCCTTGTAGCCGACCTTCATTACGTCCTCGAGCTCGAGGTCCTCCACGCTGCCGGCGCTCGCTGCAAGGCTCAAGATCGTGTCTTGCGCCTTGGCGTGCAGAATCAGGCGGGTCGAGTCCGCTTTCGGGTCGCACCCTACAATCAGGATTTTCTGACCCATCTCGGCCAGCGCCGCCAGCGTGTTCTGCGAAGTGGTCGACTTGCCGATGCCGCCCTTCCCGTAGAACGCGATTTGTCTCAGTGAAGACATGTTGCTCTCCATCAACCGGTTTGCCAAAAGTTGCGCGCTTGTTGCGCGCGAGCTTGTTTCTCTCTCAGAAACGGACGCACACGGGTTCAAGGGAAGGAGCACATCGCTCGTCTTACGCGTCGGCGTGCACTCAGCCCTCACTCAGTGTTGCTGCCACTTATTAGCAACCGCCGTGCCAACGCTTGACCACGCTCCTTAAGCTTCTGATTACGTTTCTGAAAACCAACTAGCCGGTGAGCAAGGTACTGGCTGTTTTGGATCTAACAGGATCTGCGCGGCTGTCAGAAAGCTAACAAAGGACCACAACCATCAACGCGAAAAACCTGTTCCGATGCCTTCAGGTGTGGAATGGAACTTGCTCCGATTTGACGACCGTGAATATGCCGGTCGGGCCCGAAACCTGGCGCATCAGCGGCGAGGTTGCATACATTGGTACGGGGCTTGGGCTGACTTTGGAGATGATCGGCAAGAAATTGAACAGGCTCCCGAAGCAGCCGCGCCGTACGAATCGTTCAGCTCAGCGCGCCGACATAGGTATGTCGTGACGACAATCATCTTCTATCAGAAGCCCGGCTGCGCCACTAACGCGCGTCAGATTCAAGCGCTGAAGTCAGCCGGGCACGACGTGATCCCCCAAGACATCTTGAAGGAGCCATGGGATGCGGAGGAATTAAGCGGCTTCTTCGGCAATATGCCCGTCGGCTCCTGGTTCAACCGAGCTGCAGCACGTATCAAGTCAGGCGAAGTCAATCCCGACACTATCGACGCGGCAAGCGCACTCGCATTGATGGTGGGCGATCCGCTCCTGATACGACGACCGCTGATCGACGTAGACGGGGCACGATGTGCCGGACTCGATCATGAGC
Source organism: Bradyrhizobium sp. Unk1 (assembly GCF_059512345.1). NCBI lineage: Bacteria > Pseudomonadati > Pseudomonadota > Alphaproteobacteria > Hyphomicrobiales > Nitrobacteraceae > Bradyrhizobium > Bradyrhizobium sp. Unk1. The sequence goes on along the minus strand of NZ_JCAMOP010000038.1, from coordinate 27,886 downwards.
CCGTGCTGTCGCTGCTTGGCCGCAAGATGCAAGATGATCTCGAGGGATGCTTGCACGAAGCAAACCCCACGCCCTGTCCGCAGACCTGAGGAAACCAAGGAGCGTCCCCCAGCCCCATCAAACAAGCCAAAGATGACGTTTCCCACTTCCGGCTTCCTTAACGGGCAATAGGCGACGGCACCCTCGCTGAGACGGCGCGCGCGAGTGGCTGCTCCGTTCGCCTATGTTGCGCTCGAATGCCGCGCTTCTCGCCGTTGTGAGAGGCCGCGACAGTTCCCGCCCTTATCGCGCATCACGTCCGCGGCCTGGATCCGATCAGAGCACCAGGCCGAGAGGCGGTTTCTTGAAGAGACTCGGCGCTCTTGACTTGAATAACGATCAGAACAGATATCCAGGCTTCGCGGCCGTGATCCTTATGCAACTTAGCGGCATAATTTCGCTCTGCCCATTCCCATTTTGATCGGCATCAAATCCTCCGCCATTCCCCGTGTGTGACAGAGATCTCGCGCGGCTCTTCGCGCGACTTTTGGAATGGAGAATTCGATGAGAACAAGGACAGTTCTGACGAGGGCATCACTCCTCGCGTTAGCAACCTCGTTGGCCAGCATCCCGGCACAGGCTGCAGATCTGGGCCGGGCGCCGATCTACTATAAAGCGCCCCCGATCGAACCCTTCAATCCATGGATGATCCGCCTGCGCGTGCTTGGCGTTTTGCCGAATACTGCAGGCAGCTCAGTCAGCGTCGCCGGGGCGCCCTCGCTGTCCTCACCAAGTTCTGGGCTTTCCATCAGCGATCAAGCCATACCCGAGCTCGACATCACCTATTTCTTCACAAAAAACGTTGCCGCCGAACTCATTCTCGGCGTGACTAGCCATCACATCAGCGGCAATGGCGTGCTCACTGGCCTCGATATCGGCAACGCCTGGCTGTTGCCGCCAACACTGACCCTGCAATATCACTTCACCGATTTCGGCGCGCTCAAGCCCTATATCGGCGCGGGCATCAACTACACCGCATTCTTCAACCAATCGGCAGCCAATACGTCGCTCGCCGGGCTTGCCGTTACGGATTTGCGCATCAGCAACCAATTCGGCGCGGCGGTCCAATTCGGCTTCGATTACATGCTTGATCGTAACTGGGGCCTCAACTTTGACGTGAAGAAGCTATGGCTGCGGCCGGAGTACTCTGCGACCGTAAACAATGCGATTGCCGTCACCGGGCGCGCCAACATCGACCCATGGCTCGTCAGCGGCGGCGTCGCTTACAAGTTCTGACGCTAAAACAGGATCAGAAAGGGGACTCCGTTTCATCAACCCGGCCGCTGCGAGCTCATCGAGCGCGTACCATAACCTGAGTAGTGCAAGCAGAGCGAGATGACGCGTCAAGGACGCGTCATTTCGCAAGACGCGGGAAGCCATTCGCAGCACTGCTCTCGTTGTGAGCTACGGATCACGCAGCATGGAGTGCCGGTACACAAACAGATCGACCCAGCATATGTTCATATTATTATCTAGTCGCGCGTTGCAAAGGCGCCATTTGCCGACTGGGCCGAAGAAGAAAGGCGGCACGCCGCGCAAAGTCAATGACTCGCTATTCTCCCATCCGGGGCGTGATGGCTACGCACAACCTCAGACGATCTGAGCTCTGAGCGGCCAGCTCATCGCCGGACAAGCCGTCGATGCTTGCTAGTCCGGGTAAGTGGCCGCTAATCGAAGCCTCTAGCTTCGCTTTAGCACCATCACAAGGCGGTCGACACGTTTGCCTTGCTTGAGGTGGGAGTCTACGATTTCGTCAACATCCTCAGGCGTGGTCGCGCGATACCACACTCCGTCGGGATAGACGACCATCAAGGGACCAGAGTTACAAAAGCCAAGGCAGCCTGCCATCGTGAAGCCAATATCGTTGAGGCCTTGCGCTTCGATCGCCTTGGCCATTCGATCCCACAGGGCTTGCGCGCCGGCGGCGCCACAGCTGCCGTGCGGATGAGTTGGCGGACGCTGCGTGTTGCAGGCAAAGACATGATGCCTATAAAGTTGAGGAAGCTCGAATTCGGTTTCTGAGTTCATGCGCCTATCCTGTGATCAATGGAATTCAGCTGAGCAGAGACAAGATGCGAGCACATCGCCCCCACAATCTCTTACGATTAAACGCCGCATCGACCAATTGATGCTAATGATTCCCACTCGCGCTTGCCAAAGCAGGCGAAATGAGCGGGCGCCATAGTGATTGTCGTCGTTGAAGATCAGCGATAGATATCTTCGCGTCCAGAGCAGCCTCCTAGATCAATTCCAACCTCTTCTGCCCTCATCGCGATCTTTCTGCTCCCTCATCACTTCCTCACCATCCAACTTCTCCAAAGCAAGTTGCACACCAGATGCGTAACGTTCGTTTCTGCAACGATCCCTTGCTTTGCGCGACTCACAATTATTGCGAAGGTTGCGACAATGTCGTTCGCTTCTGTTTCGGACACGACAAACCTCGCATAGCGTTTGACCCTTCACCCTTCTGCAGTTCGTACGCAGACTAACGGAGAATCTCAGTTATTTTGCCCAGCTCTTGCGCTATCATATCTTGGAATGAGCAGTGATCTTCGTGGCACTCGAGCCGCCTAGTGAGGAGATCGAACGTGCGGTGAATCGAGCGCCGTGTTCTGCCATGGGTGATCGGCTGGCCGCATTGACCGGCGCGAGCCCACCGCATCTTCCTCGCCCTGAAGCTGGACGTTGCGTTCCGCCGCTGCCCATCTATCGTTTGCTCAAGAGATAGCGCTGTCGCGAGAGCCCAACGAGGCAGGGATGAATCGCCGAGCCACCTTTGAAGCTGCAGACCAAGCCGGTCGCAATCCCCGTCGGCAGCAACGTTAAACCGCAACACAGCGGCCCCAGATTGGGACCACGCTTCGCACGATACGCGTCAAGACGCGCTTGCAGCGGCAAATGCGGAACAAAGAACACGTGCCCATGAATGCATTTGCTCCTAACCGGCCCTAACTGACGATGGTGGCGCCATTCGGTAAGAGCCTAGCACGAACCGAGGTTTGGCATGGCAGTTGAAGCGGAGGCAATAACGCCAGCTGCGCCGGCCGGCCTTCTGACGCAGGATCATCATTCCTCCTGTCCAAACGGACCTGTCGGCCCTGGTCCCCATTCTCCAAGCCCAGACGATACCCTCGGCGAACTTCCTGCCGCCGGGGGCATTTCCCGCTCAAACATATCGCCGGGGTAGAAAGCATGTCCCGCCTGCCGGCTCGATTTGACGAGCCAGCGCAAGAGCAGCTTGTTGGTGCTGCGGAGGTCGCGGAGTACAAGGTCGCAATCCGACGAGGTGCCCGTTTTGTCTCACAAATCACACACTGTGACACGCATCCGCCAACGCTCACGAGTACAATGGCCTCATCCGAAGGCAAAGCGCCTCAGGCAGCTTGAGCACAACAAAGCGATAGGCCCGTTAGTCCGGATGGATCGTGATATCCATCATTTCGTCGCTGTCCCCGAAGGGGTCGGCAAACCGATCGTCCTCGAGCAGCTTGACGCCGCACAGGCAGACGTCACCTTCGATTACGGCGAGCGCTACCGGCTCAAGCGATTGTCCATCGCAAGGGCCGTCGATGCACATCCCAGTGTCGATCTCAAATCTTGCACCGTGCCGGCCGCATCTGAGAAAGGAGCGATCCGCCGAGAAAAACGCACCGGAGCCGATGTTGAGCCAGACGCTCTCATGCGGACAGCGATTGACGTAACCGAAATAGTCATTGCCGAAGGTGCGCACCACAATAATTGGAAACGGTCGGCTCTCGCCCCAATCATCAATCCGCAACAGGCTAAAGCCCATGGCCTCACTCCGCTCGATGGCATCGGCCGGACAGACGGCAAAAACCTCGATGTGACCGCTCATCAGGTTGCCGATTATAGGTTCGCTCATCCCGGCCTCGCAGTTTCCTGCTTGAAGGCTTGGATCGCAGTCCGGCTCAGCTGAAACATCCCACGGCCACGAGCGAGAGGTCGGTAAGCTGAGTTGGCACGGGTGTTGAGGACGTCAAACCACTGGTTCGGCGTGAGCTTCGCCGGACGCTCGCTGATTTGGATCACTCTTCCGTTCGGAGCGAAGCGGACGTGGATGATGACTTGTTGCGAGTTCATACCGATCCCCTGTTTTGGTAACTAAAGATCCTGAGCGACACCGAGAATCTCGACCGTGATGTGCTTGGTTTGGGGCACCTTGACGCGTAGGCTCTCAAGCCGCGCCTTGAACGCCCGCCTTCTCCGCTATCGAGTAGATCTTCTTCGCGCTCGCTTGGAGCATTTCTCTTGCGGCTTTAAGACGAGTGCATGCCGCCAGCGGCATCCGGGGCGCTCCAGCCATGTGGATCACGATGTCTCCGACGACGCAGCGACAAACGACGTATCCTCGGTCCGGTTGCTCATCTCTCGCGATGAGAAACACCACGCTCATCGCAATTCAATCCTCGTTCTTCCGCGTCGTGGATGACGAGCATCTCAGTAAATCGCGGCACCCGCTCCCACGTTTATCGACGCATCTTTCATGGTCTCGACGATGAACTCGATCTGCTTGTTCGTGAGATGGGTGTGAAACGGAAGGGCAAGAGCGCGATCTGCTATTTTTTCCGCAACCAGGAAATCGCCACGCCGATAGCCGAAGTCAAAGTAGTATCGTTGCAAGTGCAGGGGTTGGCTATAGGCGGCGGATTCAACCTGCGCGACGCGCAGATCATCGATAATGGCGTCGCGCCCCGATCGCGTGAAGCGTGTCCCCAGATGAACGAGATAAAGCAACCAGTTCACCTCGCTCACATTGGGGCCAACATAAGGCGGCTTGATGCCCTCAAATGATTGCATATGCGCGTTATAAAGCTGCTCGATGAACCGACGCCGCTCCAGGATTTCATCGAGACGCTTGAGCTGCGCTAGGCCCAAGGCAGCCGTGAGATCGCTCATGCCGGCCTGATAAGGCGCCGTGCTACCGACAACAACGGAAGAGCGCTCGTCCAGGCGATGGGCGCAATGGCGACGCAAGCCGAGCGCGATGTCGATATCGTCGGTCACCACCATTGCGCCTTCGCCACAGGTTAGGGCCACCGGCTGAGCAAAGTCGAACACCGCGAGGTCGCCAAACCGGCCGACGAGCTCACCCTTGTAGCTCGATCCGATCGCCTCGGTGGAATCCTCCAAAAGCAGCAGCTGATGGCGCCGCGCGACCGCGCGCAGCTCCGACCATGGCGCTGGATGACCGTTGGGATTGCCGGCGACAATCGCCCGCGTGTTGGCCGTGATGCGCTCTTCGGCCTTCGCTGGGACTAATGCTCCCGACCAATAGTCGACATCTGCAAATACCGCTCGTGCGCCTGCGAGACTGATGGCATGCGCGGTCTCACGAAAGGAGTATGGCGAGGCGATAACCTCATGCCCCGGGCCAATGCCGAGCGCCCTCAGCGCAAGGAGAAGCCCGATGGTACCACTCGAGACCGCAACAGCATATTTGCGGCCAAGATAGGCGGCGAAAGCGCGCTCAAACGCCTCAGTAATCCGCCCGTTGGAGATTTGCGGCGAACACAGCAGCGTTTCAACGGCAGAAAGCTCGGCGAAGGTGATATCGGGATCGGACAGTGGAATGAATGATGTATTCTCCTCCACAGTGAGCGCGCCATCAAGCCGATACTCTGCTAGTTCAGTGCTCACCGCCCAACATTCCTTTTGGCCAATACGATGCCGGTCGCCCGCGTCGGATCGGCCGTAATCTGCACGCAGTGATCCGATCGATCGATCAGATGAAGGTCGAAACGCGGAAACTGCCGGAACGGCTGATCCGCCACATCCGACGCATCACAGCGCACCCAAGCAAGCTGCGGAAAGCGGCGCCGCAGCTCGACAAACGGATCCATCTCGGCGACATCGGCTGCAAGCAGCCGCTCGATTTCGATCACTTCCTCCGCGGTGAGCGCCATCGTGGCTCCTCTATGACTGCTGAAAGGCGGGCCATCATTGCCAAAACAGACGCTCCGGATCCGCATTCAATTCGTCAATTGCAGAGGTCAGCCGATGGTAAAGGCTGTAAAATTCCCAGATCCCTCGCGCGTGGTTCTTGCGAAACAGCTTCCAGACTCCGCTCACGCCATCATAAAGAATCAGCGCGACATCGATGAGAGCGCCATCCTTGTTGATGTTGCGCGAGCAACATGGGCTCTCGACGAGATAGCCGCCCCTCACCGGCGTCACGTTCGGCGAGACGTAGAGATAGCACTTGCGCGAGCTCAAGCCGCGCTCGATCCGTTTGCGATCGAGCTCGTTGGGGTGAGGCACCAGCCCGGCCTTTATCTTTCTCATCAGCGCAGCATTCATGGCGAAAGCCTCCATTCAAAGTACTGCGATTTCATCTTCAAGACAGCCGATGAGCAGCTGCTTACCAAAATCCACAATGTAGATCGGCACGTTCGCTTCGGTATGGATCGCGACGTTGGTGATCTCACCGGTCGCTCCAGCGGCGAGCAAGACTCCTTCGGGCTCCGTATCAGGAAATGAGTCGTCGTTGATGAGGTCGACTGCGGTCTTGACCCGCTGGCCACGTCGATATTTCGGAAAGCCGGGCTGCGTCATGACTCCTCCGGCAGTGGCAGATCATCGATCTCCTCGCAGGCGTCCACCGGCTCTAGTTCCTTGCGCTTCATGCCAACGCGGTAGCCGCTTTCCAGATACTCGACGCCGTAGATGTAGAATTGCTGCAGGAACGTGCCGATCGATACGACGTAACCCACCTCTCCCTTCTTGACTAAAACGTCGCCAATCTCCTTGCCGCGATAGGTGCCATCATTGCGGATGGTGCGACTGGCTCGCACCTTTTGGCCAAAGCTGAAGATAGGCGGCTCGCTGAGCTCGATGACGTCGCTGTCGCGAACGATGCTGTTCATGTATCGCTCCTCATGGATCGCTCCTTTAGAGATGCGGGGAGCCGCCTCGCCCACCGCAGGCGAGATCCTGCATCACTTCATCCTCGCGCGGCATCGTCGGTCACATCGACGATGGCAGCGCTGCCGAAGGCCGCTTTCGGCATCGCGAAGCGCCTTTGGACCACCGCGCGGAATGCAATGCCCGCTAGGCCCGTGCTGCCGACCGGCTACAGCACGATCGCAGGGCAATCCAGCGCAGTCCTCGTCCGTGATGGAAGATCGCACGTCGGCGCCTGCGCCGCCGCCAACGCGCAGCACGAAGCTTATGACGCTTTCAGAACCAGCTCTTGTCATGCCACTCATGGGCCTCACGCTTTAGGTTGGCGCCTGGTAGCGAGGCAAGGATGTGTCAACCACGCAGGTATTGTCGACCGGACAGGCGGCGAGACATTGCGGCTCGTCGAAATGGCCAACACATTCAGTGCATTTCGCCGCCTCAATGACGAAGCTCGCCCCCTTCTCCGAGATGGCAACGTTCGGGCATAAGGATTCGCAGGCTGAGCAGCTCGTACACTGCGAGGCGATGATCTTGAATGGCACATATTTCCCCTTACGCTACGGAGATCAGAGATCCTTGCCGGACCGCGGCGTCGCCGCGCTGCACGTGCTGGATCTCCCCGCGTTTCACCTTGTCCAGATAGGATTTGAACCAGGCGATCGCCGACTTCTCAATGAACTCATGGGCGTATTGATCGACCGGCTCGATCCCCGCCCTGATCAGACTGCTTTTCGGACAGCCGCCGATCTTGGACACGAAGACCGCATGGCAGTCATGGATGCCACGCATGATGGCAGAAAGCCTGTCCTCCTCGCCATAACCGCCCTGGCAGTAAACGTCCACGCGGCGGTGGCCGACGAATTTGGCGCCAGATGTAGAAAGTTCGTACACCTGAAATTCCTTTGCATGCCCAAAGTGCTCGTTGATCAACCCCGAGCCCTTGGTTGCGACGGCAACTAAAAGAGTGATCGCGCTCATCTCTCCGGCAAATTCCGCAAGCTCCTTTTGGGTGGCCGCGACTTTGGCGGCACGCTCATCCTCTACCCTGTCCTGATAACCCTTGCGCATCTCTAAGTCATATTGGACGTCCATTTTCATGACCTGATCGGTGGTGAACTCTGCGCTGCGATCCTCTCCGAGTAGACCAACCGCATCGGCGCGGCACTGGCGGCAATGCCGCATCATTTTTATCTCCCCTTCACAAGCATCTTGCAGCGCCTTCAATTCCCACGCAGTCGGTCCGCGCTGACCGTTGAGGCCAAATGCCGTGCCGTGCTCGGGCGCGGAGATCAGTGGCATGATATTGTGAAGGAAGGCACCGCGCGACTTCACCGCCTTGTTGACCTCGACCAAGTGGCGGTCGTTGATGTTTGGGATCATCACCGAGTTGACCTTGCACAGGATGCCCCGTTCGCTAAGCATCTCGAGGCCTTGCAGCTGGCGATCGGTGAGTATCCTTGCCGCGTCCATGCCGGTGTAGCGCTTGTGGTTGAAGAAGATCCACGGGTAGATCTTGGCGCCGATTTCGGGATCGACCATGTTGATAGTGATGGTGACGTGGTCAATTTTCGACCTGGCGATGGTATCAACGTGGTCCGGCAGAGCCAGTCCATTGGTTGACAGGCACAGCTTGATGTCCGGAGCCGCCTTGGCGACCAGCTCGAACGTCTTGAACGTCTTTGCTGGATTGGCCAGGGGGTCGCCGGGGCCAGCGATGCCAAGGACCGTCATCTGCGGAATGGTGGTCGCGACCGCGAGCACTTTTCTTACCGCCTGCTCAGGCGTGAGCTTCTCGCTCACCACACCCGGACGCGATTCATTGGCGCAGTCGTATTTTCGGTTGCAGTAATTGCACTGGATGTTGCAGGCAGGCGCGACCGCGACATGCATTCGGGCGTAATGATGATGCGCTTCTTCGCTGTAGCAGGGATGGTTCTTGACCTTTTCCCAGATTTCGATCGGCAGATCGCCTTGCCCTGCCTGCGAGCCGCAGCTCGCCTGCCCGGTCTTGGCCGAAGCGCGGCAGCCCTTATGCTCGGCGGCGGGCTTCATCTTGCCGTTATCCCCTGCAGCTTTGACATATTTTCCGCGTCCGACGACCGCGTTCATTTTCATTTTTCCCTGCAGGCATCATCGGCCTCCCAGGACCATCCGTGAGCGAGCCTCAAGAAGCTGGGTAGCAACTTGCATGCCATGGCGGAGACGATGAAATTGCAGCCATACGCCAACGAGTTAGCGGAAACGATCGGCGCTAGCGCATGTAAGAACATGCAATGATGCGCTTGTTGACAATGCGACAGTTACGTCGTCATTCTCACGCAGCGCTCCATGGCTTGCGCATTCTTCTCGCGCTGCGCTCGCCGGAACCCGGCTCCATCTGAAGGGGTCTTCTCGCGTTGCGGCTCTCGCAAATAAGTCGATACAAGCTGGGGGATTCGGGCTTCACAAGGACGCTAATGGGTGATCAGTATCTCAACCGCGCAAGGGATCTCAATCGCAAGCGGTGTAAGGCCTTGCTCGAGTAGAAACCGGAGCTCGTTGCGAGAGAGCGCGTCTGGATCAACGATCGCATAGTGGGTGTCGGCCGAGCGCTTGATGATCTGCCGGGCATAGCTACGCAACAGCTGGTCATTGAAGCGACAGCCGATGAACAGAAAGGTCTGTCCGATTCGCCTTTCCTTGATGATGTCCGGAATTGGCGTCTGAATGTCGATTTCGGTCAACGCCTCGACATAGTCAGCGTCGGAGATAAGGAAGTTGTTGGCCGGCTGCACGCTGCCATGCGGCTTGTACAACACCGTCGCCCAGCTGCCGGCCACGGCACTGTCGACCTCTTGGCCAAGTGAATCGTAAAAGCGATACCAGCGATTCTCGCCAATGCCGATGCGGGTGATACCCTGCACTTCGCCCCATCCATCGCGCTTACCCAGCGCCGCGCGCATGGCGGCATCATACCAGGCGTCGACTATGACGGGCAGCGACAGGGACGCAAGATGATGGTGCAACCGCGTCGGCTCGACCGGCCGAGCGAAGGCCTGCGTCATCAATGCCGTCACGGAGGACCGGTGTTTGCTGATCTCGACATGCTGCGCCGACGCCCACGCATTGCCCCTAGCCCGCCGCGGCAGCGCAACCTTGCTCGCGAAGAAGCTGGCCAACGCCTCTGGCGTGGTCGGCATATCGGATCTGCACAATTCGGCGAGGCCAGGACCGAGATAGGGAATGACGCTCGCGGCCCTCAGGCCGGCAGCGATGTCCACGAGCGTCGCCTTTGCATCGGCAGCATCGACAAAGTCGATCTGCGGGGGCGCCTTCACGGATCGCCCCCGTTTTCGCCCCGTTTTTTAGCGTTGATTGTGATCGGTAGTGGTGTGTCGCTCGCCATCTCGGGCAAATCGAGCACCCAGCCATTAGCTACTTTGATCCAGCCGCCCCATAGCGTCTCGTACTCGGATTCCACGATCGGCTCTTCGAGATCCTTTTTTGGCACGTAGATCGACAGGCCCGCGTCCGGAGACCGGCGGATCATGATTTTCACGAGGTCTACTCCCTGACTGCGACGGGGGAGGTGGCGCGCAGGCGAGCCGCGATGTCGGACACTGCGCACACGACCTCATCGACCTCCGCGAAGGAGGTTTCACGCGACAGGGAAAAGCGCACCGCGCCACGCATCCGCCACGCGGGCACCTGCATGGCCCGCAGAACATGGGATGGCTGCATTGAGCCGGCGTTGCAGGCTGATCCGAGCGACACGGCAATGCCCGCCCTATCGAGATGGTGGGCGATGGCTTCGCCTTCGAGATGATCGAAAGCAATATTGGCCGTGTTCGCTAATCGATTGCTGATATCGCCGAGCGCGACGCACTCGCCATTGTGCAAAATTCCCTGCTCAAGGCGATCGCGCAATGCGCCAATGCGAACGCGCTCCGGTTCGAGCCGCTCCGCCGCAAGCTCGGCGGCCTTTCCCAGGCCGACAATGCCAGGAATATTCTCAGTTCCGCCACGGCGCCCTCGTTCCTGTGATCCGCCGCAGATCAGCGGCCGGAATTTTGTCCCTGTGCGCAAATATAGCGCGCCGATCCCCTTGGGGCCGTGCAGTTTGTGCCCGGATAGCGACAGCATGTCGATCGCACTGTCCTTTAGGTTCACGGGCACCTTGCCGACGGCCTGGACCGCATCGGTGTGAAACAGCGCGCCCGCCTCACGGGTCAACCCGGCCAGAAACTCCACGGGAAACAGCGTTCCGGTCTCGTTGTTGGCCCACATAACCGAGGCAATCGCGGTGCGTGGCCCGAGTGCGCCGCGAAACGCCCCGATGTCGAGCCGGCCGCGGGCATCTACGGGTACGATGTGCGTCTTGACTCCTCTTGTCGCCAATTGCTCGGTTAGCGCAAGAACGGCGGAGTGCTCTACCGAGGTGGTGACGATCTCGTCGCGGTCTTCCTGCATCGCAAGCGCAGAGAGGACCGCGGCATTATTGGCCTCGGTCCCTCCCGAAGTGAAAACAATTTCATGATCGTATGCGTTCCCTAGCAGGGTGCGCAAGCTACGCCGGGCCTGCCTCACAGCGACTGCGACCTCGCTGCCAAAGGCATGCGTGGACGAAGCATTGCCGAATTGCTCGGTGAAGAACGGCAACATGGCTTGCACCACGGATGGATCGGTCCGCGTCGTTGCATTGTTATCGAGGTAAATCGGCACTCGATTTTCGCTCAATCCACTGCCTCGCCTGCAGCAGCGACGGGGATTAGGCGGACAAATTCGCCGAGTTTATCGACCAGCCGAGCCTGAATGCCTTTCAGCGTCACGCTCGAAAGCTTACACAACGTGCGGGCACCGGTCTGGCTGACCATGCCCCTGCTGCCATCGATCCCGATCAGGTGACAGTCGCCACCGTCGCGTTGCAGATTGGGTCGGATCTCTTCGATTGCGCCGCGAATGCGACGCTCTCGGTCTGTCGCAGTGGACGACGACTGCCTCAGTTCTCCTGGTTCGGCCGGCATGCTTCGATGTCTCCTTCTCATCAGCTGAGCGATTTGTTTCATCAGCTGAACGATTTTCCGCATGAGCAGTTCGCGCTAGCGTTCGGGTTGTGAAAGGTAAAGCCAGAACTCTCCAGTGCCATCACGAAATCGATGGTCGTGCCGATCAGATGCTCACAGCTCTTGTTATCGACGAACACCTTCAGCCCGTTGCATTCGAGCACGGTGTCGTCAGGCTTCGGTTCTTCGACCAGACCCATCTTGTATTTCAATCCATTGCAGCCGCCCGCTTCGATCATGACGCGCAGACCGCCGGTCGGGTGCGTCGACGATGAAATCGCGCTCTTGATTGCATTCACCGCGCTATCCGTCAGGTTGATCACGACTTTCCCTCATCAGCTTGGATCTAGCTGCTAGGGGCAAGTCACGTGCCAGCGCGCAGACGCTTGATGATGCTCACTTTTTCGGATCGCGCCTGTTGGCGTCGAAACCGGTGTCGGGTTCCCGACAAGGCTCCTTGAGGTGATCGCAGCCACTGACGCGTTTTCTTTCTAAGCTACGGCGAAGGCCCCTATTCATGCGGCGGCAAGCAATTTGCATCGCATCTGCCACCGGCCAAGGCGTCGGAGAAGAGCTAGATCGAGGCAGACTTTAATGACTGCAATCGAGAACACCGCACTCGGCAAACTTGAGAAGGAGGGCCGCCTGCTCAACGCCGTACTCAAAGGCGGGACTACCAAGCCGGGCCGGTTCGGCTTTCGCGGCGACGTGGCACTAAAATTCCAGACTCAGGTCGCGGACGAGAAACGGCCGCCAGACTATTCGATTGAGCAGGTGTTGACGATCGCGCAGGACGGCGAACGCACTATTCCGGTGCTGGCCGGCTACCTGCATTCCTTCGCCTATCTTGCTGACATCGCAACCGTCCTTGACGGCGCCTTAAGCCCAACCGGCAGCTACTTCATGTTCTGCAACAACATTGATTTATTGGCGAAGTACCGAGTGAAGTTGGGTGATATTAGCTTCAACGTCCTACCGTGCGATGAATCCACGGTTTGGAAGGAGATGATGGACCTGGTCGGGCTCAACAAGGACGAGATCAAGAAGCTCGATCCGGGCGGCAAGCTTGATTACCTCCTCGATGCCGCAAAGGATCTCGACCTGTCCTATGAGGAGATCTCGTACGACGACGGGCTAAAGAGGATGGAGCCCGTGAAAAACCGCAACGAGAACCGGCCGGTCTGAGCGCGGTCTTCAGTTGTTGGCCGATGCATCGTCTTCGACAAGATGCACACCAACGACGCAGATATCACCATCCAGAACTGCCAACGCTATCGGCGTGAGCGCTCTACCTTGACATGGACCTTCGACGCACCGGCCGGTGCCGAGTTCGAAGGTCGAACCATGCTTGCCGCACATCAGCCGGATACCGTATGGATCGAGGAATTCGTTCCGCTCCCAGTCCAAATTGACGCCGTTGTGCGGGCATTTATTGGCGTAGCCAAGCACCTTTTTGCCCCAGCGCACCACAATGATGGACCAGGGCCGGTGATTGCCGTGATCATCGACGACTATAAGGTGGAATCCCATGGCCTGGCGGCTCGGAATGTCGTTAAAGCCGCAAATCGCATAGATGGCATCTGGCTGCATTCATCGCTCGTTTATTGCAAGAGTTTCTTCATTGTCGTTGTGCAATCAACGTGCAAGGACCGTACTCAAGCATTCTGCACCATTTGCCGAATGACTACATGCGGTAGCTGGTCGTTGCTGCGCGTTCTGGCCACGGCAGTGGCAAGCCCGTTACGGGCCTCGTGTCGCGTATCCCACCGCGGCATCGTGAGTGCCTTCGGAGAAAGGTTGGACGGTCGTTTCAGCCGCCAGGGCGCCGCGGCGAGCGTGCGCCCCCGTTGAAGTAACACCGTTGGGCCCGGCATAGAACGGTCGAATGTCCTTCCTTTCAGGCCCGGTCCTGCTATTGCAGCCAATTTATTCCATGTGCATTCCACTAAGAGCGCGCTCCAGGTAAAATGAAGGGTCGTCGTCCGAGGAATCCGTCTGAGGACCGCCATCACTGCCCTCCGCTTTCGAAAGATACTTCGTAGGCTTGCCTACACGCTGCCACTCGTCGTTCTCGTTCTTCGTCCACACTTCGGGATGTTGGTTGGGATCAAGCGCCCAGTGGTTACGACCCACGTGAACAAAACCCATCTCCGCTAGACGAGGTTCCACGCCCGTTAGGGCCGGTCGCGACAAGATCAGCGGATGGTCCCCGTCCTCTCGCAGTTGATGTTCTAGCAAGATATCGCCAGCGTTCTCGACAAGCGGATGAGTCACCCGAAGATCTACCACGGATGTGATATCGTTGCGCCCAAACTGCTGCTGAAAATGGTCTCCTTTAATCCGAGCCGGGCCTCCTGCTCTGAGAAGCCCGACAATTTCGTCGCCCAACCGGTAGCTGTAAAATCGTGCTGGCTTATTTGGATCGTCGTAGGTGTTGGCGTAACTTCCAGCAACCGTCGCTGCGCGCTCAGCCTTCTGGGAGACGAAGTCCGAGTACTCTTCTGGGTTCTCGGAGATGTGCCTGATATCACTGCGCAAGAATCTCTCAACTCCGCGCAAGAAGGAATCTCGGTCTATCTCTCTAATGGGCGCTTCGGAAACGAGAGAGTATGACGCCGCTGGTTCGGATGACGACCCACCTCGCTCCATTCCTGCAACTGTTTCCGCGAACCGGGGACTATCTCCCGCTTCTGACGAATCGTCAGTTTGGTTACCGGTTGTAAACTGGCTGGATGACCCAACGCTTCTGCCATACATGAGAGCGCTCTCCTATCGGCAAAGTTGCACGCAATTGAGCTCGTGCCGTGCAAGCTCTGCCGGCTAGGATATAATTCCTAGCTGACCACAACCTGACCAGAGCACTCTGCCGCTTCGCCGTGACTACCCGACGCACTCTGCGCGTGAGTTACAGATAGTCGCTGCGACAAGCCGCGATCTGTGGGTAGAATCGCACGTAAGATCGCCGGCTGCCGATCGCTCAAAGAGACCGACCTAACTATGCTCTTCGGACTCCATCATGACAGCCACTTCGATGTACTTAGCGCTGAGGGATGCGCGGCTCGCCTTCTACGAATAGACGGACCTTGGAGACGAGTGGTTTGTGAGCAACGGCTATTGTATCGGCATAACATAGCCGGCGCCCAACCATCACCGGGCAATGCTTGCGCTTTAGCTCGCTCGATCTTGCTATTCGATGTTTAATCGAGATCCTTCTGGCGCGCCGTCCTCACCATGAGTTCACCTGACCAAAATTGCACCTTTCCTCCACCTATATCTCGCCTGCCGCGACAGGACGAGTGTGTTCGCTCACGCCGCTTCAGGTACGGCTGAAGTGTGAGTCTGGCAGTTGGCCGGGCAAACCCGGGCGCATGCACCGCAGCCAATGCAAGCGCCTTGATCATTCAGAACCATAATCTTCTTTTCGATCTCATCGTCATCGTCATCGAGGTTGACAAATTCGCCATCCTCGCTGATTCCTATCAACGTCATGACATCTCGGCCGCACACCTTGAAACAGCGGCCGCAGCCGATGCACTTCTTGGCATCGATCGAGATCAGGTATTGTGGCGTCCAGTCCCGTCCGTCTCGTGTTTGAAACGACATGCATTGCCCCTTTAAGTCTTTTCATGCGCCTTCAATTCGAGGCCCTTGCGCTCAAGTTCGGCATAGGCATCGTACGCCTTCTGCGCCACCACCATGATCGAGGTCCAGTTGATGGGTAATTCTTCCGAAAGGTCGTGCAAATCCATCTTGGCTTGCGTCGCCTTGGCGGACACTTTCCTTAGCTCGGCCTTCAGTGTTTCGCGATCGCCCATGAGTGAGTATCCTCAATAGTTCGCCACGTCTGGGAACTTCCGAATTAGGTCAATTCCGTCGCTGACATATTTATCCCCCTCCTGAGCCAGATTGGCGAAATTATCGAATCCAAAGCGATGCACGTCGCGCAGCTGCTTGTTCACGGCGATCAGCCGGCCTGCGATGAGCACTACCCGCCCGAAGCCTTCATGATGCAGCTTCAGAATCGGCTGAATCATAACGCCGGTCTCCCTCTCGATCGACAGCGCAACCGCATCGAAGAACAGCTCAAGCCGCCACAGTGTATCGGGATCGGGATCACCGATAATCGGCAATGCCCGCCGTTTCTTCTTGTCCAGGATGTAGGGGTCGAGCAGGTCAAGATCGCTCTTCCCGTCCCAAGCTCCGTTGGCATCCTGAGCACGCCAAATCTTGACCAATTCGATAAGGAATGGCGCATCGACCGCGCTGCCCTGCTGCTCCATTTTTGCCGTCATATCACCTCATTCGTCGAACTCGAACGTTCGCCGTTGGTCTTTTGCCATAGCCTTTCGTAGCCAAGGAGGTGGCGTGCCCTTCAGTACGCGCTCGAGTTTTTCGAGCAACGCCAGAATGCTTTCTGGCTTGTTCACCTTGATAGGATGGATCTTGTTGGCCACCACCCGCGCAGCCCCGGCACCGCCAATGGCGGCGACGTAAAGAATCGCGCAATCCTTGATAGCCTCGATTTTCGGCGCCAACTTATCCTCGTTGCCGTCTTCCTTAAGGTCGCCCTCAAACTCAATCGCTTTGAGAAACACGTGCCCGCCAGGCGCGACATCGTAGATTGCGATATTCTTTGCCCAACCAAAATGGGCATCGACTCGTCTCAGGTCCTGAGTGGCAAACGCGACCTTCATCCAATCGCCCTCCCAGCCGCGCCGGTGGAGCTGCGATACCCCGAGCAACGCGGCGGTCCGGACCCAGTCCGCCATCTATCGGGCGTAGGCTGATCGTTCTCCTCGCGGTGCGCGATCACGAGGTTGGCGATTTCGAAGATCAGATTGCGGGTACCACGATAGCCCACCAATAGTCGGTGTCCCGCACCAAGTCGATCGAACATCGGAAAACCCGTACGATAGAACGGCAATTTAAGCCGAGCCGCTGCTTGCCTGCCATGAGAATGCGTGATCAGCAGGTCGCAATGGTGTGTGTTGGCAAGCCCTTCCAGATCCTCGAGATCGCCAATGAGTACCTCCTTGGTCTTGATCCGCTCGATCACCTTCGACTGGGTGGTCGTCACGGCCGCTGTCACCTGCGCGCCCATGTCGTGCAGCATCCCGGACAGATCGAACAGAAGGTCTGGCTCAGCGCCGATAGCAACTTTGCGACCGCCAATATGGAAGTGCGCGTCCAGCATTGCATCGGCGAGCTGACTGCGCTGGCGCCGATATTTCAAGGGTATGGGGCGGCCGCTGATCTCGCCCAAGAACGTCATGAATTCGTCGTTCGGACAGAGACCACACAGCCGCTCGAAGACACGAAAAGGCACGCCGGTCTTGACCTGCATGACCTCTGCCGCTCGCTGCATCTGCGCCCCGATTGCAATCGTCCATCCGGCGCGGCCCATGCTCGCGATTTCGTCGACGCCGATGCCGCCGATGGTCGTGGGCGTAAACTCATCGGGGATATGCCCATCGAGCGATCCCGCCAGGTCAGGGAGGAAGGACGGGCACAAGCCGAAATCCTCCACTATGACACGGAGTTCATCAAGGTCGCCGGGCGTGAGGTGACATCCCGGCAGAATATTCACTTTCGAGGGGTCCCGCAGGCCATTGGTGCTGGGCCCTTCCACCAGCACCTCCACAATGCGCGCCACAGCCTTCTCCCAGCCGTCCTGGAACGCGCCCTTGAAATCAGGCGTCGAGACATACACCAGTGGCAACTTTGCGAGTTGCGGATGCTTGTTTCGGATTAGCTTGAGGTAGGCATCCACATCGTCGCCATTGGTTTCGGTGACACCGGTCGAGCAGATTCCGATGATCTTTGGCTTGGTACGGTTGGAGATGTTCAGTATCGCCTGCTCGAGATTCTCATAACCGCCGAGTACGGTAGCGACCTCGCTCATCGCGGTGGTCTGCAGCGGTACTGCCTCTTTGAAGTGCCGGACGAAGAGCGTGAGCCCGAAGGATGTGCATCCCTGAGAGCCGTGCAGAAGCGGCATCGCCCCACGCAGTCCCATGAAGGCGAATGCGCCGCCGATCGGCTGACTCATCTTCAGCGGGTTGACAGCGCAGGCTTTCGTCGGCGCCGTGACGATGGCCATGACGCCTCCCTATTCTGCGGCCTGTCGCATGGCAGACGGCTCGGACACCAAGATACCTTCGATGCGTCTCTGGCAGCAGCCACCGACCGCATTGGTATGCTCTTTCACCGCTGCGACGCTCCTCAGGCCGTGCGCGTATATTGCATCCTCAATCGTGCCCAGATCGACCGTGTTACACACGCAGATCTTCCTCGCGCGGCGCGCGATTTCGGCGAGCGCCGGATCGCAGGCGATCGCCGCCACCGGCGATTGCATCTGCTCCATCGCCTTGGCCAATGCCTCCCATGGTGCCGGTCGACGTAGCTGCTCCCACATCGGACTGGAGAGCGACTTATCGATCTCCTCCACCAGCTTGACCATGCCGACATAGCCCATATAGGCGTGGCAACGCTCCTGGTTGATATCGAGCCAGGGCATCGCCGCTTTCAGCGCGACGAACTGCGACTTGCCGCCCGATAGCATGATGTCCGCTTTTGCCTCCTTCAACATCTTATACATTTCGCGCGGCGTCATGTCCTCAATCATGTGGGCATCCTGCCCCATGAGCTCCTTGATGCGCTCCTTGTCTTTCCTGGTTGATTTCTTGATGCTGGTTCCGACTAACTCAAGCCCGGCTTCCTGGAGTGCCGCAACGACCGACCATGACTTGACGCCGCCGGTAATCAACAAGGCCTTCTTGCCTTCGAATCGAGGCTTGTACGGCGCTATCGCAGCCCAGGCCCACGCTTCCTCGCGCGCTATCACCGCTTCTGTGCGTCCGAGCAGATCTGTCGGCGCGCCGCGTTCAACCAATAAGCGGGCAAGCTGACGCAGCGATTCGCTCGAATCTTGAATACCGTAGAACGACCCCTCGAAGAACGGGATCCCGTAGCGTTGCTCCATCTTGCGTGCGACGTTAATCATGGACTTTGAGCACACCAACATCGCCGCCCGCGCGCGATGAGATGAAGCGACTTCGCGATATTTGCCATCACCGGAGATACAGGAGAGAATCCGTACTCCAAGCTCGTCTAGCAATGGCTTCACTTGCCAGAGCTCTCCCGAAAGGTTGTATTCCCCGATCAGGTTGATATCGTAGGGCGTAGTGTAGTCTGGTTCTTGCGTCCCGATCACATAGTCGAGCAACGCCTCGCCGGCGAGCTTGTTACCGAGGTTCTTCGAGCCGACGAAGCCCGGGGAATTGATCGGGATCACCGGCTTTGCGAACCTTTGAGATGCTGCCTTACAGACTGCGTTGATGTCGTCGCCGATCATCGCCGGGATGCAGGTTTGATAGACGAAGATGGCGGGCGGGTCGCACTTGTCGATGATCTCCTTGATCGCTTTGCACAGCCGCTTCTCGCCCCCGAATACAATATCGGTTTCGCTCAAATCGGTTGTGAACGAGGTACGCCACAGATTCGAGCCTGACGACGCCGCGCCGCGATTGTCCCAGGAATTACCTTCGCACGCGATCGGACCATGCACCAAGTGAGCGACATCGGTGAACGGCTGCAGCGCAACCTTGGCGCCATCGAAAGCACAGCCGCCGGCAGCGCTACCCGGCTGCAGTTGTTTGGTGCAGCCGTTCTTGCGTTCAGCCTCCGACTTGCTGCCGTTCTTGGCGCAGCTCGGCTCGTCGAAAACATTCTGGACCGTGGCCGCTAGTGAACTCATCCCTTTTTCCTCTCAGCGCAAAGTAATTGCATGGTCAACCGTTGTGTGCTTGTGCCATCGTCGAGTGCTTGGGCGATGGCGCGCACGGTCGCTCATCAACGAATGATGTCGAAGCTGTAGTCAGTTTTGCCAAGAACGTTTGTCTTCTTGTCGATCTCATCGAAGATCTTGTCCAGGATCTTCACCAGCACATTCAGGCCGCCCTGATAGCCCCATAGGGGGGAGCGGTGATGGTGATGCCGATCGAAAACCGGAAAGCCGATGCGGATCAGTGGCGTTCCAGTATCGCGCTCCAGATACTTGCCGTAGGTGTTGCCAATCAGAAAATCGACTGGCTCGGTGAACAGGAGTGAGCGCATGTGCCAGAGGTCTCGGCCCGGATAGGCTTGGCAGCCCTGCCCAAATGGCGAGCTTGCAAGCAGCACCTTCATTTTTTCGTGCCAGGCCTTGTTGCCGTTGGTGGATAGCACATGGGTCGGTTCGGCGCCGAGTTCGAGCAGAAACGCAGCCAACCCATAGCAAAGATCCGGATCGCCATAGATCGCGAACTTCTTGCCATGGATATGCGCGCTGGAGTCAGCGATGGCGTCGACTAGGCGGCCACGTTCTCGCGCGAGTTGCTCGGGAATCTCATTGCCGCTGATGCGTGACAGCGCCACGATAAAGTCATCCGTTGCGGATAAGCCCACCGGGTAGTTGAAGGATACGACGTCCTGCCCATGCCCAGCCACGTATGGCAGCGTTTTTTCGGTGCACCACTGTTGCATGGAGATTGTCGCCTTGGCGTGAACCGCGTTGGCCGCATCTTCCAGCGTCGTGCCGCCGTCATACATCCGGAATTCGCCGTCTGTCGGAGTATCGAAAACTTCAGAATTATCCGCGAGAATCGTGTGCTGGATGCCCATCAACGCCAAGATTCGCTTGATCTCGCGAAGGTTTCCGACGGTATAGCCATCGAACCCACCGATGATGTTGATCGCCCCGTTCTGCTTGCGCTCCAGCTTCGGCGCTGTTCCGGCCTTACCGTCCCAAAAATGCTCCAGAATGCCCTTGAGCGCATTGTCATAACCGGTGACGTGGCTGCCGACGAACGCCGGCGTATGGGCGAATGGCACGTCGAAGTCCGCCGGAACCGAGCCTTTTTCTTTCGACGTCTTGATGAAGGCGTTGAGGTCGTCGCCGATCACCTCGGCCATGCAGGTCGTAGAGACCGCAATCATCTTGGGTTTGTACATGTTATAGCTGTTCGCGAGCCCGTCGATCATGTTGTTCAGCCCGCCGAACACGGCAGCGTCTTCCGTCATCGACGAAGAGACGCAAGAAGAAGGCTCCTTGAAGTGCCGCGACAGATGGCTGCGGTAATAAGCCACGCAGCCTTGCGAGCCGTGGACGAAGGGCAGCGTGCCCTCAAAGCCAACAGAGGCGAACACGGCGCCAAGCGGCTGGCATGCCTTGGCCGGATTTACCGCTAGCGCCTCCCGCGCAAAGTTCTTTTCGCGATATTCGGCCGTCTTCGTCCATTCCTTGATGCGTTCGACCTCGGCGGGATCGCGAGGATTCTCGAACATCTTCTTCTTGGCCAGCATCTGCTGGTATTCTGGACCGCGGAACAGCTCGAGATGATCGAGCACGTGTTCGGCACTCTGCGCCATTGTTGAAATCCTTCACTATCGAGATTGGTGTCGCCCCGGCTTTCTCACAGAGCGAGGTGAGTTGGTTTATTCTGCAGCCAGGAGCTTGGCTCTCGAAGCTTCCTTCCAGGGGGCCTTCGTTTTCTTCCAGACCGGCGAGTTGATGGCCATGTCCATGTCGCGCGCAAAGATCGCAAAGCCGTCATAGCCGTGATATGGCCCCGAATAGTCCCAGGAGTGCATCTGCCGGAACGGCACACCCATCTTTTGAAAAATGTATTTTTCCTTGATGCCCGAGCCGACGAGGTCAGGCTGGAGCTTTTCGACGAAGCGCTCGAACTCGTAGCCATTGACGTCATCGTAGATGAGCGTGCTGTCCTTTACGTAGTGCTGAGCTGTGCGCTGATAGTCGTCGTTGTGACCGAATTCGTATCCGGTGCCAATGACTTCCATCCCGAGGTCCTCATATGCGCCAATCACATGACGGGGACGGAGCCCGCCGACGTACAGCATCACCGTCTTGCCCTCCAGGCGCGGGCGATATTTTGCGATCACAGCGTTCACCAGCGCTTGGTACTTTTCAATCACCCGCTCGGCGCCTTCCTTGATCTTGTCGTCGAAATAGCCCGCAATCTTGCGCAGCGACTCTGCGATCTTTGAAGGTCCGAAGAAGTTGTACTCGCACCAGGGGATACCGAACTTTTCTTCCATGTGGCGTGAGATGTAGTTCATGGAACGGTAGCAATGCAGAATGTTGAGCTTTGCCTTCGGCGTTGCCTCGAGCTCAGCCAGTGAACCGTCGCCGGACCACTGCGCGATCACCCGCAGGCCCATCTCCTCTAGCAGAATTCGTGATGACCAGGCGTCGCCGCCAATATTGTAGTCTCCGATGATCGCAACATCGTACGGCGTCGGCTCAAACTTTGGTTTACCATCGGACTCGAGCTGGTCGAAAATCCAATCGCGCACCGCATCGTTGGCAATGTGATGGCCTAGTGACTGCGAAACGCCCCGAAAGCCCTCACAACGGACCGGCACGATGGTCTTGCCGCCATATTCCTTGGATTTCGCTCTCGACACGGCCTCGATGTCGTCACCGATCAATCCGATCGGGCATTCCGATTGGATCGTGATGCCGTTGTTGAGCGGAAACAGCTCCTGGATTTCGTCAAGGATTTTGCCCAGCTTTTTGTCGCCACCGAATACGATATCCTTTTCCTGGAAGTCGGAGGTGAACTGCAGGGTCACGAAGCTATCGATGCCCGTCGTGCCAACGTAATAATTGCGTCGCGAGCCCCACGAATACTGACCGCAGCCTACCGGGCCATGGCTGATATGGACCATGTCCTTGATCGGTCCCCAGACCACCCCCTTTGACCCTGCATAGGCGCAGCCTCTGATCGTCATCACGCCAGGTATGGATTTGATGTTGGACTTCACCCCGCAATCTGACTTGCCGGTTTGGTGAACGTTGAGGTGCTTGGCACGCCGTTTCGCGGTTTTCTCCGGATAGACCTTCAGCACCTCCTCGATCAGCTCTTTGTTGCGAGCCCTGATTTCTGCGATGCTCTGGGTCGTGGCGAGACTCATCTGATGTCCTTCGAAGGTTAGCTGTTGCGAGGGCGGGTTCTTGAGCAAGACTTTTGCAACCAACATGCCAGCGCTTCGTGAGCACTAAAAAACATAGCAATCAAAATCGCTTAGCGCGCCTCGCGCGGTGACGGGCGGTGTTGTTGCGAACCCGACATTACACTTTGAGCAGAGAACGCTTGGTTTGGCCCTGTTCGAAATGGAACAAGGGCCGGCTATGCGTGAAAATGCCCGCCCAATTCTCGAGCGTGTCCGTGATCGCAGTACTCTGCGATCGCGCTCGCCGAAGGCGCCGCACAGGAAGACCGGCCGCAAGCGGCGGCTGGCCGACACAGGCCTGCCATGCTATCTATGCTTGCTGCGACCTACAGGTTCTTACCTGCTGCGATGGGATGAGGTGCATGACCTCATCCTCCAGACCGCAATGCGAGCTGCCTTGCCACCTGGACATCGTAGGCTCACCGGATCACGAGAACAGCTGCCGCGCCTTGATAAGCGCACGCAGGAGCACATCGATCTCTTCACGTGTATTGTAAAGTCCGAGGGACGCCCGGCACGTCGCCAGCACGCCGAAGCGCTTGAGCAGCGGCATCGCACAATGGGTCCCCGCCCGCACCGCTACACCGGCGCGGTCGATGACGGTGGCAATATCATGCGCATGCGTACCCTTCACATCAAAGGAAATGATCGGTCCCTTGTCGGCCGGGGTCCCGATCATGCGCACGAAATTGATCCCCGCCAGCCTCTCTTGCGCGTAAGCGAGCAGTACGCTCTCGTGCCTGCGGATCTGCACCTTGCCTATTGAATTGATGTAATCGATAGCCGCCCCTAAACCGATGGCTTCGACGATCGGCGGCGTACCCGCTTCGAACCGGTGTGGCGGATCAGCATAAATGACGCCGGAACGCGAGACCTCGCGGATCATCTCCCCGCCGCCATTGAAGGGCGGCATCGATGCCAGATGCTCAGACTTGCCGTAAAGCACACCGATCCCAGTCGGACCATAGAGTTTGTGGCCCGTCATGACGTAGAAATCGCAATCAATGTCACAGACGTCGGCGCTCAGATGGACGCAAGCTTGCGAGCCGTCGACCAGCACCGGGATACCACGAGCATGCGCGACCCTCACCACGTCTTTCACCGGCAATACCGTGCCGAGCACGTTCGACATTTGTGTGATTGCAACCATCTTGGTGCGCGGGGTCAGCAGTCGCTCAAAATCATCGAGCAAGAAGTTTCCGTCATCATCCACTGGTGCCCATTTGATCACTGCACCGAGTCGTTCCCTGAGAAGGTGCCATGGCACAATGTTGGAGTGGTGTTCCAAAATCGAGAGAACGATCTCATCACCCGGGGTTATGCGTTCACGGCCAAAAGTCTGGGCCACCAGATTGATTGCCTCCGTGGCGCTCCGGGTAAAGATGATCTCTTCGTTTGAACGCGCGTTCACAAATTGGGCCACCTTGGTACGGGCGCCTTCATACGCCTCGGTCGCCGCGTTAGCGAGGTAGTGCAAGCCGCGATGAACGTTGGCGTATTCGCTGGAGTACACCTGCATCATACGGTCAAGCACCGCGTTGGGCTTTTGCGCGGATGCAGCGTTATCGAGATAAACAAGCGGCTTTCCGTACACCGTCATGGCGAGCGCAGGAAAGTCCGTACGCAGACGGTTGACCTCGTAACTACCATTGCTCACGGCGGGATGTGCGCTCATCGTCCCGCCTGCAGCCAGTGTTCAGCTTGCGCTGTCACAAAATCGCGCAGTTTCTCAGAAGTGATCTCCTCAATCGACTCGCCAAAAAACGCTTTAATCAGCAACATCTGCGCGTCCTTCTCGGATAGCCCCCGAGCGCGCAGATAGAATACGAGCGTGTCGTCCAGCGCGCCCGATGTCGCTCCGTGGCCGCAGGTCACGTCGTCAGCCAAGATTTTAAGTTCGGGCTTATTGTCGGCCTCGGCCTGGTCGGATAGGAGCAACGCTCGCGTCGTCAGGGTGGCGTCCGTCTTCCGGGCGGCGGGACGAACGACGATTCGGCCCTGAAATACCGAGCGGCCGCAATCGTCGACGACCGCGCGGAACTTCTCCCGACTGGTGCAATGTGGCCCGGCGTGGTCGACCACGATCGTTGTGTCGGCGCGCAGCTTGTCCCTGATGAGATTAACCCCATTTGCCGAGAGCTTGGTTCCTTCGCCGGCCAGCGTGATGAATCCCTGATAGCGGCTGATGGAGCCGCTGCAGGTCATGCTGAAGAGGTCAAGCTTAGCCCTGGCGCCGACTGCGATGATCGCCGACGAGATGTTCACGGCGTCAGAGGCATCGGCTGCCACGCGGATATGCGAAAGGCTCGCCTCGTCACCAACCAGGGCGATTATCGCATCGTTGGCTTGATAGCCGCTCGCGCCTTCAGCCGGGACGAAACTTTCCACGATGGCCGCATGCGCTCCTTTACCGAGCTGCAGATAGGAGCGTGTAAAGGTGGACACCGACAGTCCTGTTGCGACGTGAACGATCTGAATTGGACGCTTCACCGCATTGCCATCGGCGACCGTAATCACCAGGCCATCTGTCGCCATTGCGGCATTGAGCGAGATCGCCGAATCGTTCGTCGTCGACAGCACCAGACCGGCGATGGCCTCAGTGGCCGAATTCTCCAGAACCTCTCGCAGCGACCGCACAACAACTTCATTTTCCAGCCTGCCGAGATCGGATAGCTCCGGCGCGAATATGCCATCCACCAAAACCAGTTTGACCGCCTGATCGGCAGACACTTGCTCGGCCGACACCTTTGCGCGCACCAGCGCCTCCGCATTCGGTCGCGGAGCGAGTGGCAGCACCTCGCCGATCAGGGCGCGCAGATCTGTGTATTTCCAGTCCTCCATGCCCCGATGCGGAAGGCCGGTACGCTCGTAGACCTCGAATGCCCTCGCCCGGATTTGGGGGACAAGGCCTGCACCAGGCATCCGTCCACGCGCCGCAGCGAAAACATTGTCAATTGCGCGTTCGGTGTCGGCTTTGGGCAAAACCTGCTTCATCGGGGAATCCCTAGAGCCGTCAGGCCGCGTCTTCGAATTGGGCGTAGCCACAAGCCTCGAGCTCCAGCGCGAGTTCCTTGCCGCCGCTCTTCATGACCCGCCCTTTCGACATCACGTGTACAATTTCCGGCTCGATATGGTCGAGAAGCCGCCGATAGTGCGTGATCACGATCATCGCTCGTTTCGGCGAGCGCAAGGCGTTGATGCCGCTGGCGACGATACGCAGCGCGTCGATGTCGAGGCCGGAATCGATCTCGTCCAGGATGCACAGACTCGGCTCGAACAAAGCCATCTGCAAAATTTCGTTGCGCTTCTTCTCGCCGCCTGAGAAGCCGACATTGACGCCGCGCTTGAGCATGTCCTGCGGAATGTTGAGCGAATCGGCCACATCGCGGACTCTTTTCAGAAATTCGGGGGTGGAGAATTCCTGTTGGTCGCGCGCCTTGCGCTGAGCGTTCAGTGCCGCCCGCAGGAAGTTCATGGTGGTCACGCCGGGGATCTCGACCGGATACTGGAATGCCAGGAACACGCCCTTGGCGGCGCGTTCATTTGGCTCCATCCGCAACAGGTTCTCGCCCCTGAACAGGATTTGTCCGCCGGTGATCTCATAACCGGGCTTGCCGGCGATAACATGCGAGAGCGTCGATTTGCCGGAGCCGTTCGGCCCCATGATCGCGTGCACCTCACCCGCATTGACGTTAAGATCGAGGCCGCGAATAACTTCGCGGTCTTCGACACCAACACGCAAATCTCGGATTTCGAGTAGCGCCATTCTGATCTGATCCCTGAAATGTCATCTGACGAGCCGCATTCGAGGGGGCTCGCGGGATGTTTGGTTACCCGACAGATCCGTCGAGCGAGATCGAGATCAGCTTCTGCGCTTCCACCGCGAATTCCATCGGCAGTTTTTGCAGAACTTGCTTGACGAAGCCGTTGACGACGAGGCCAACGGCTTCTTCCTGCGAGAGACCGCGCTGGATGCAGTAGAACAGCACGTCCTCGGAGATCTTCGAGGTCGTAGCCTCGTGCTCGAAGGTCGCGGACGAGTTCTTCGCCTCGATATACGGCACGGTGTGCGCGCCGCATTTGTCGCCGATCAGCAGGGAATCGCAGGCGGTGAAATTGCGCGCGCCGGTCGCTTTCCGGTGCGCGGTGACGAGACCGCGATAGGTGTTCTGCGACTTGCCGGCCGCGATGCCCTTCGAGATGATCCGGCTCGACGTGTTCTTGCCGAGGTGGATCATCTTGGTGCCCGAATCGACCTGCTGGAAGCCGTTCGAGATCGCGATCGAGTAGAACTCGCCGCGCGAATTGTCGCCGCGCAGGATGCAGCTCGGATACTTCCAGGTGATCGCCGAACCGGTCTCGACCTGGGTCCAGGAGATCTTGGAATTGTTGCCGCGGCAGTCGCCACGCTTGGTGACGAAATTGTAGATACCGCCCTTGCCTTCCGAATTGCCCGGGTACCAGTTCTGGACCGTCGAATATTTGATCTCGGCGTCGTCATGCGCGACGAGCTCGACCACGGCGGCATGCAGCTGGTTCTCGTCGCGCTGCGGCGCAGTGCAGCCTTCGAGATAGGAGACGTAGGAGCCCTTGTCGGCGATGATCAGCGTCCGCTCGAACTGGCCGGTGTTGCGCTCGTTGATGCGGAAATAGGTCGACAGCTCCATCGGGCAGCGCACGCCCGGCGGCACGTAGACGAACGAGCCGTCGGAGAACACCGCGGAGTTCAGCGTCGCGTAGAAATTGTCCGAGGTCGGAACCACCGAGCCCAGATATTTCTGCACCAGCTCGGGATGCTCGCGGATCGCCTCCGAGATCGGCATGAAGATCACGCCGGCCTTCTTCAGCTCGGCCTTGAACGTGGTCGC
>NZ_JCAMOP010000037.1:0-92339 GCF_059512345.1 Bradyrhizobium sp. Unk1 | reverse complement strand
GGACCAAGGCCTTCTCTCCTGACGTCTTCAGCCTCAAGAGCCGATAACGCAACAGGCCCACAAGGGGAGAAGGAAGAAAGCCCGTTCCTACTCCGACATCGGCTTGTCGGAGATGTCCCAGTCCTTGCCGCTGAAGGTGGAGATGAAGAGCGTCTTCATCGGCGTGTAGTCCTCCGGCGTGTAGCTGTAGGTGACGCCGTCGAGGAAATAGGGCGAGTGAAAGCCTGCAAGCGTGGACGCCTGCTTCAGCACGTTGGCGCGGGTGAGATCGTCGCCGCAGCGGCGCAGGATCTCGCCCATGGTGACGGCCTGGCCGTAACCGGCAAAGGCGATGGTGTTGTCCTGATCGATCGCCGGCGTGTACTTCTTGCGCAATTCCTCGAACGCCATCACGTCCGGATCCTTCTCCCATTTGGGGAGGCCGACTTCCTTGTTGTAGCGGATGGCGACGATGCCGGCGGCGTTTTCGAGGCCTGCGGCGTTGAGGATCGAGCGGCCGGTCGAGCCGGCCGACAACAGCTGCAACGGCTTCCAGCCGAGCTCGGCGACCTTGCGGATCGACTGCGACGAGGCCTTGCCGGTCGAGATGTTGTAGAAGACGTCGGCGCCCGACTTCGAGAGATTGATGAGCTGGGAATCGACGGTCGGATCGGTCAGATCGTAGGTCTGCTCCATGATCACCTGCGCGGTGCCGCCGGCATCCGCCAGCACCTTCTTGAACGGACCGAGGAAGTCGCGGCCGAAATCGTCGTTCTGGTAGAGGATGCCGACCTTGGCGTTCGGCTTCACGCTGATGACGTGCCGCGCCAGGATGCGCGCCTCGGTCGGATAGAGCGGCAGGCCCGCCATCGTCCATTTGAATTCTTTCGGATTGTTCCACTTCGACGCGCCGGTGTTGAGCAGCAGCTGCGGCACGCCTTTCGAATTCAGGTATTTGTGCACAGAGGTCTGCGGCGCGGTGCCGAGCGAACCATAAAGCGCAAGCACCTCTTCCTGCTCGACCAGGCGCCGCGTCGCCTCGACGCATTTCGGCGCGCTGTAGGCGTCGTCCATGGTGAGGAACTTGACCTTGCGGCCGTTGATGCCGCCCTTCTCGTTCAGCATCTGGAAATAGGCTTCGCCGATACGACCGAGCACGCCGTACAGCGAGCCCGGACCGGAATGCGGCACGGTCTGGCCGATCTTGATCTCGGTGTCGCTGGCGCCCGCATCGTATTTCTTCTCCGCGGCCCAGACATATGGCGCAGGCAAGGTGGATGCAGCGACGGTGGCGAGCGCGCCGGCGCTGAAATCGCGCCGCGTTGGATTCTTCGTCATTGTTTGTTTCTCCCTAGCGGCCGCATTGTGCTGGCATCGCAGCGCGGGTCGCAAGTGGGAAGTCGCAGCTCAGCGACGCAATGACGCGAGAATCGCAGGGTGTTTAGCGCCTAAACTCAAGTTTTCTCGGCGACGACGACGAGGCCGCGCACCGGCTCGTTGTTCTCGATGCGTGGCGATGCCGGCTCCAATGTCAGCAGCTTGAGCCCGGCCTTCGCCATCGCGCCACGCACATATTCCGCCGAATGGGCATAACGCAAGCCTTCGCCGAGAACGATGCCGGCGCCGTCATGCGTCTCCAGCGTGAAAGCGAGCACGCCGCCGGATACGAGCACGCGCTTGGCTTCGGTGAGCACCGGTGCGAGATCGGAGAGATAGACGAACGCATCCGCGGCGACGACGAGGTTCGCGCTCGCATCGCCCTTGGTGCGCAGGCCTTCGATCATGTCGGCGACCTCGAGCTCGGCATAGAGCTCGGTGGCGCGCGCCTCCTTGATCATGCCGGCCGACAGATCGATGCCGATGAAATGATCGACCTGCTTGGCGAAGGCGGCGGCCGCAAGCCCGGTGCCGCAGCCGAGATCGATGGTGCGCTTGAACAAGGCCGGCTTCTTCGCGGCGACGCGCGCGGCCACCACCGCCTTGAAGATCAGCGACGGTGCGCGATAGTCGAGATCGTTGATCAGCGTGTGCTCGAAGCGCGGCGCATATTGATCGAAGAGGGCCTGCACATAGGCCTTGGGCATCTCCGCCATCTGCGCGTCGCCGAGCCGCATCAGATGCAGGCCGGCACCGTGCTGGTCCTCGGGGTCGCAGTCACATGCTTTGCGGAACGCCGCGATCGCCTTGTCGCGCTCGCCGAGCTGCTGGCGGATCTCGCCGAGCGTGAACCAGGCCGAGGTGAAGTCAGGCGCGAGCTCGATCGCCTGCTCGATGAGGTCGGCGGCGGCGGGCAGATCGCCCTTGAGCTGGAGGTCGCGCGCGAACTCGAAACGGCGGTCGGCCATGAGATCGCCGGAGGAGTGGAACAGGCGCAGGGGCATAGGAACTCGGCTCGTCATTGCCGGGCTCGACCCGGCAATCCATCAAAAAGGGAACTAATTAAGAGGATGGAGGCGCGGGTCCCGCCTCCGCCAATTGGCTTCGGCGGGCTTTTACACCGCCGGGCCGGCGAAGCCTAGCGGAGACGGCAAGCCCGGGCATGACGGGTTCATTTGGGGTGGCCGCTCCCTATATGACGCCCATGCGTCCGCAAGACATCCTGCTGCCAACTGCTGACGGCCTGTGCTGCAAGCCCGGCAACTTCCACATCGACCCTGTCCGCCCGGTCGAGCGGGCCGTGATCACCCACGGCCATTCCGACCATGCCCGCGCCGGCCATGGCGCGGTGCTGGCCACGCAGGAAACGCTGGACATGATGCGGCTGCGCTATGGCGAGAACTTTGCCGGCTCGACGCAGGCTATCCGCTATGGCGAGGAGATCCGGCTCGGCGACGTCCGTGTGACGTTTCATCCGGCCGGTCATGTGCTGGGCTCGGCGCAGATCGCGGTGACCTGCAAGGACACCTGCATCGTCGCCTCCGGCGACTACAAGGATGCGCCCGACCCGACCTGCACGCCGTTCGAGCTCGTGCCCTGTGACGTCTTCATCACTGAAGCCACCTTTGGCCTGCCGGTGTTTCGCCATGGCGATGCCGCCGACGAGGTG
Organism: Bradyrhizobium sp. Unk1; assembly: GCF_059512345.1. Lineage (NCBI taxonomy): Bacteria > Pseudomonadati > Pseudomonadota > Alphaproteobacteria > Hyphomicrobiales > Nitrobacteraceae > Bradyrhizobium > Bradyrhizobium sp. Unk1. The sequence continues at coordinate 89,314 of NZ_JCAMOP010000037.1, read as the reverse complement.
AGGAAGCTGCTGGCCTCCGTTGCATTGTTTCCCGAGCGCGCGCATCTGGTCGGCGCCTATTCGCTCGGCAAGGCGCAGCGCGTGATCGCGCTGTTGCGGCAGGCCGGCTATGAAGCACCGATCTACCTGCATGGCGCGATGGAGAAGATCACCGAGTACTATCAGAGCCGCGGGATCAATCTCGGCGAGCTCAAGCCGGTGATGGGCGTAAAGAAGGCGGTGCTCGCCGGCACCATCACGCTGGCGCCGCCGTCGGCCACCTCGGACCTCTGGACGCGGCGCTTTCCCGACCCCGTCACCGCCTTTGCCTCGGGGTGGATGCGGGTGCGCGCCCGCGCACGGCAGCGCGGCATCGAGCTGCCGCTGGTGATCTCCGACCACGCCGATTGGGACGGCCTCACCGCGACCATCGCCGCGACCGGCGCCGGCGAGATCTGGGTGACGCACGGTCAGGAAGACGCGCTGGTGCATTGGTGCAAGTCGCAAGGTCTTCGCGCGCAGCCGCTCGATCTCGTCGGCTATGGCGACGAGGAGGAGAGCGAGACCCCGCTTCAAGATGAGGCCGAAGCATGAACCGCTTCGCCGAACTGCTGGACCGCCTCGCCTACGAGCCCGGCCGCAACAACAAGCTGCGGCTGCTCACCGGCTATTTCCGCGAGGTCGGCGATCCCGACCGCGGCTACGCGCTGGCCGCGCTGACCGGTGCGCTCAGCTTCAAGCATGCCAAGCCCGCGCTGATCCGCGATTTGATCGCGGCGCGCACGGATGAGGTGCTGTTCGGGTTGAGTTACGATTACGTTGGCGATCTCTCGGAGACGGTGGCGCTGATGTGGCCTCGGCGGGTGCCTCGTAATAGCGAGTCTTTTTCGGGCCACCCCTCTCCCCCGCCCTCCCCCGCAAGGGGGGAGGGTGCGCAGCGGAGCGCGCGGCCAACAGTGAGCATCACGACTGACAGTGATCCAGCGAGTGATGGACGTACCACTCTCACCGTTCCCTCCCCCCTTGCGGGGGAGGGGCGGGGAGAGGGGTACCGCGGGCGAGATGCCAGCGATGCGCTTCACCCAAGCAACCACAACAACCCACCACCCCCAACCCTCACGGACGTCGTCACCACGCTCCGCACGCTCGGCAAGACCGAGCTGCCAAAGCAGCTCGAACGCTGGCTCGACGAGCTCGACGAGACCGGCCGCTGGGCGCTCTTGAAGCTCGTCACCGGCGCGCTGCGCATCGGCATATCCGCGCGGCTGGCGAAGACCGCGGCTGCCGCGCTCGGCGACAAGGACCCGCATGAGGTCGAGCTGATCTGGCCGGGGCTCAGCCCTCCCTATCTCGACCTGTTCGCCTGGCTGGAGGGCCGCGGCGAAAAGCCGGTCAATCGCGATCCCGCGCCGTTCCGCCCGGTGATGCTCGCGCACGCGATCGAGGACGCGGATTTCGCCGCGCTCGATCCCGCCGATTACGTCGCCGAATGGAAATGGGACGGCATCCGCGTGCAGGCGGTGGCGGGCCGCGATGAGCGCGGGCAGATCACGGCGCGGCTCTATTCGCGCACCGGTGAGGACATCACGGGGAGCTTTCCGGACCTCGTGCCGTCGCTGCGGCTGGCAGGCGCAATCGACGGCGAGCTTCTGATCCTGCGCGAGGGCCGCGTGCAGAGTTTCAACGTTCTGCAACAGCGCCTCAACCGCAAGGTCGTCTCGCCGAAGCTGATCAAGGAATTTCCGATCCATTTGCGCGCCTACGATCTGCTCGGCGACGACGCGAACGATCTGCGCGAGCTGCCCTTCGCGGAGCGGCGCGAACGGCTGGAGACATTCATCGGCAAGCTCGACGACCCCCGCATCGACCTGTCGCCCACCGTGCCCTTCGCAAGCTGGCAGGCGCTGACCGCGGCGCGCGCCGATCCCGCGAGTGCCGGCGCGGGCGCAGATGCCGATGCCGTCGAAGGCGTCATGCTGAAGCGGCGCGATGCGCCTTACCTGCCGGGGCGGCCAAAGGGCCCGTGGTGGAAGTGGAAGCGCGATCCACACATCATCGACGCCGTGCTGATGTATGCCCAGCGCGGCCACGGCAAGCGCTCGTCCTATTACTCCGACTACACCTTCGGCGTCTGGACCGCAGGCGAAGCCGGCGACGAGCTGGTGCCGGTCGGAAAGGCCTATTTCGGCTTCACCGACGAGGAGCTCTTGCAGATCGACCGCTTCGTCCGCCGCAACACCACCGAAAAATTTGGCCCCGTGCGCCACGTCGTGCACGAGGGCGACAAGGGGCTGGTGCTGGAGGTGGCGTTCGAGGGGCTGCAGCGTTCGCCGCGGCACAAATCCGGCGTCGCCATGCGCTTTCCCCGCATCAGCCGCTTACGCTGGGACAAGCCGCCGCGGGAAGCCGACCGGTTGGAAACGCTGGAAAAGATGTTGAAGGCTGACGAATCCCTACCAACAATTAAGGTTGCGGCGTCCGCCGACAGCCATTGACGAGGGAATGCGGGTTCCCCATGTGCCCCGCCGTGACCTATAATGGGGTCGAATCCCCGCGAGGAGTTTTGAGATGGTCCAAGACGTCAGAGATTTGCCGGCCGGCCGCAGCGATGGGCTGAACCGCTTTCTCGGCGGCTCGCCGCTGGCGGTCGCGTTTCGCCTGGTCCTGCTCTCGATCCTGGTCGGCGTCGTGCTCGCCGCGATCGGCTTCGATCCCTGGAACATCATCTACAGCATTCGCCTCTTGTTCCAGCGGCTCTGGGATCTCGGGTTCGACGCGGTGAACTGGCTGTGGCGTTATTTCCTGCTCGGCGCGGTCATCGTGATCCCGATCTGGCTGCTCTCGCGCGTGTTCGGCGCGCCGCGCAACAGGTAGCGATTTGGGAGCCCGCAGCCGATGCAATTGCGCTTTGTCGGCTGCGGCGACGCCTTCGGCTCAGGCGGCAGGCTCAACACCTGCTTCCACGTCTCGGGGCGCGAAGCCAATTTCCTGATCGATTGCGGCGCGTCGGCGCTGCCGGCGCTGAAGCGACTCGAGATCGACCGCAACGAGATCGACCTGATCCTGATCACGCATTTCCACGGCGACCATTTTGCCGGGCTGCCGTTTGTCCTGCTCGATGCGCAATTCTCGCTGCGGACCCGGCCGCTGACAATCGCGGGCCCGCAAGGCCTCGAGATGCGGCTCAGCCAAGTCATGGAGGCGCTGTTCGAGCATTCCTCGAAGACCAAGCGGCGCTTCGAGCTGAACCTCATCGAACTCGCGCCCGGGCGAAGCCAAACCTTCGGCGCGGTGAATGTGACGCCCTACCCGGTGGTGCACGGCGAATCCGGCGGGCCCTTCCTCGCCTACCGCGTCGAGGTCGAAGGCCGCACGCTCGCCTACAGCGCCGACACCGAATGGACGGAGACGCTCATTCCGCTGGCGCATGGCGCGGACCTTTTCATTGCGGAAGCCTATATGTACGAGAAGGTGGTCAAGAACCATCTCAGCCTGAAGACCTTGGAACAGCATCTGCCAGCAATCGGCGCGAAACGCCTGGTCCTCACCCATATGAGCGACGACATGCTGTCGCGCCTGGACGACGTCCCGCATCTCGCCGCCGAAGACGGCATGGTGCTCGTGTTCTGACATGCACGCGCCCATTCACTTAGGGATAGGCTCCCGCCAGGTCTTCGCCATCGCCGGTCCCGCGATGGTCGCGAACCTCACCACGCCGCTGATCGGCGTGGTCTCGACCACCGCGATCGGGCGGCTCGACGATGCCGCACTGCTTGGCGGCGTCGCGATGGCCTCCGTGATCTTCGACTGCCTGTTCTGGCTGTTCGGCTTCCTGCGCATGAGCACGCTCGCCTTCACGGCACAGGCGCTGGGCGCGAGCGAGACGCGCGAGCAGACCGTGATCCTGGTGCGCGGCTTCATCGTCGCGGGCCTGATCGGCGCCGCGCTGATCGCGCTGCAACTGCCGCTGGCCACCGCGCTGTTCGACCTGATGGGCGGCAGCGAAGGCGTCACGCGCGCGGCAAAGACCTATTTCATGATCCGGATCTGGTCGTCGCCGTTCGCTTTCGCCAACTACGTCATTCTCGGCTGGCTGGTGGGGCAGGCGCGCGCCAATCCGGCGCTGCTGCTGCAGGTCGTCATCAACCTCATCAACATGGCGGCGACGATCTTGCTGGTGCTGGTCTACGACACCGGCATTGCGGGCGCGGCGATCGCGGCACTGCTCTCGGAGACGATTGGCTTCGTGCTCGGCGTGATCGTCTGCCGGCGCTATGCGGATGGCGGCTTTGCGGTGCCCCTTGCCACGCTGTTGGACCGGGCAAAACTGATGCGGCTGCTGGCGGTGAACTCCGACATCATGATCCGCACCGCGGCGCTGATCGCCGTGTTCCTGTTCTTCACCGCCAAGGGCGCACGCGCCGGTGACGTCACGCTGGCGGCGAATTCCGTGCTGAACAATTTCCTGCTGGTCAGCGCGTTCTTCCTCGACGGTCTTGCGAACGCAGCCCAGCAGCTCTGCGGGCGCACTTTTGGCGCACGCGATGCCAGGGGCTTTGCTGACTCGACGCGGCTGGTGCTGCTGTGGGGCCTCGGCTTCGCACTGGTCGTCGCGGTGCTGTTCGCGCTGTTCGGGCCCGCGCTGATCGCCTTCATGACCGCGAGCGAGGACGTCCGCCGCGCCGCGCGCGAATTCCTGCCGTTCATCGTGCTTGCGCCGATCCCCGGCGTGTTCGCCTTCGGCTTCGACGGCATCTATGTCGGCGCGACCTGGGCACGCGAGATGCGCAATTTGATGCTGCTATCGTTCACGATCTTTCTCGGCGCCTGGTGGGCGCTGCAATCGTTCGGCAATGCCGGGCTGTGGAGCGCGCTGATCGCATTCTACGTCGCCCGCGGCGGCTTGCAGGGCGCGCGCTATCCGGCGTTGTATCGGGCGACGTTTCCGAAGCCGTAGCCCGGATGGAGCGAAGCGCAATCCGGGGCCTTCGTGCCCGCGGACAGATTCCCGGATTGCGCTTCGCTCCATCCGGGCTACGCAGCGCGGGCTTACAGCCCCGGCCAGTCTTCCGCCGTCAGCGTCGCGGCATCCGCGCCGACGATCTCTGACAGCGAATCCCGCCCTGTCCGCAGCAGCGTCGAGGTGAGATCACGCTTGATCTCGTCGACCAGGCCGAGGCCCTTGTAGACCAGCGACGAATAGAGCTGGATCAGGCTCGCGCCGGCGCGGATCTTGGTCAGCGCGGCGCCGCCGGAATCGACGCCGCCGACGCCGATCAAGGGGAACGCGCCCTCGACGCGCACATAGGTCTCCGCGACCATGCGCGTCGACAGGCGGAACAGCGGCCGGCCGGACAGGCCACCCTGCTCCTTGGCGCGCATCTCCTCGCGCAGCGTGCTCGGCCGCGCGATCGTCGTGTTCGACACGATCATGCCGTCGACCCGGCGCGAGCGCGCCACCTGCACGACATCGTCGAGCTGGGCGAGGCTGAGGTCCGGCGCGATCTTGAGCAGCACCGGCGTGTCGCCGGCCTTCTGCCGTACCCGCTCCCGCGCGTCGATCACGCGTCCGAGGAGATCGTCGAGCAACGCGCCTTCCTGCAAATTGCGTAGGCCCGGCGTGTTCGGCGAGGAGACGTTGACGGTGAAATAGCTCGCGACCGGCGCAAAGGTCTCGATCAGCTTGACGTAATCGCCCACGCGATCCGGCGAATCCTTGTTCGCGCCGACATTGACCCCGATGATGCCGCCGTGCTGCGCACGCGCCGCGAGCCTGCGCAGCGCGACTTCAGCGCCGTCATTGTTGAAGCCCATGCGGTTGATCACGGCCTCGTCGCGCTCCAGACGAAACAGCCGCGGCCGCGGATTGCCGCTTTGCGACTTCGGCGTCACCGAACCGATCTCGACGAAGCCGAAGCCGAGCCGCAACAGCGCATCCGGCACCTCGGCGCTCTTGTCGAAGCCCGCGGCCATGCCGATCGGATTGGGGAAGTTGAGCCCGAAGGCACGCACTGCGAGCTTGGGATCGTCAGGCCGCGGCTTGACCGGCGGCAGGAAGCGCAGGCCCTGGATCGCGAGGCGATGCGCATCCTCCGGATCGAGCCAGCGCAGCACCGGCAGCGAAAAGGCGTCGAAGGCGCGGATCACGGGATAAGCTCCGGAACGTCGTGGCCGCCATCGGAGCGCATGTTGAGGTTCATCACCGACAGCACCGCGCCGAGATCGAGCTCGCCATAGAGGTGCGGAAACAGCTCGTCATTGCGCGAGCGCTCCCAGCGCAATTCGCTGCCGAGCGCGTCGCCATCGACCTCGACCAGGAACAGCGCGCGCTGGCCGGAATAGTGCTTGCGCAAGGTCTCGGGAACCTGGGGCGCAGTCGAGAAATGGATGAAACCGTCGCGCGAATCGTCCGCGCTGCCCCGGTAGACACCCTGCCGTTCCGCCTCGCGCCAGGCCGAGGCCGGACAGATTTTGTAGATCTTGACCACCGCTCACGCAGCCCTGTTTGCTCTTTGAGTCTTTTGAGTTTTTTCGTCTCGTCCGGGTCCTCAAAACCCGGGCGCGACCGTAATGGCCGCCCCCTCCGAACTCAAGGCTTAGAGCCATTTCCGTTCCGATGAAATCGGAACGGAGCTTTAAATTCTTGTTTTGACGCGTTTTCCCGACACGAACCGGTATCCGCTTCGCTTGAAAATGCTTCCCCCGCCACCCCTTGCGCGAAAAACGGAAAACCGGTTGATTTGAGGACAGTTTTCCTGAGTTGCGACGGGCTGGACCTTCCATGGTCAGACAGGCCAAAGCGCAGAGGATACTGACTCACGACCAGATCTGGGGAGCGCTGGATCGGCTGGCGGAGCGTGCCGGCCTTTCGCCGTCCGGCCTCGCCAAGCGGGCCGGGCTCGATCCCACCACCTTCAACAAGTCCAAGCGCGTCACCCCCGACGGGCGCGAGCGCTGGCCATCCACCGAATCGATCGCGAAAGCGCTGGCGGCGGCCGGCTCATCGATGGACACCTTTGCCGGGTTGATCGGTGACGACGCCAGCGACGGCCGCTCGGTGCCGCTGCTCGGCCTCGCGCTAGCCGGCGCGAGCGGCGCTTTCGACGAATCCGGCTTTCCATCCGGCAAGGGCTGGACCGAGCTTGCGCTTCCCACCGCCGAGGATAGTCGCGCTTTTGCGCTGGAGATTTCCGGCAATGCGCTTGCCCCGGCCTATCGCGACGGCGACGTCATCCTGATCTCTCCTCGCGCGCCGATCCGCAGAGGCGATCGCGTGGTGGTGAAGACCAAGGCGGGCGAGGTGACGGTCGCGACGCTGAAGCGCCGCACGGCAAAGGCACTGGAATTGCAGCCGCTCGATGCATCGCAGGCCGAGCACACGATGGCGCCGAGCGACGTCGGCTGGATCGCACGAATCGTGTGGGCGAGCCAGTGATTGCGTCGTGACCGGACCATGACGCCGGCCGCGCCGCTTCTCGCCCCGGCGACCTTGCGACTCACCGCCCCTCTCGCATAGGTTGCGGCCGATTTTGCCGATCCAATTCATCGCAGGGGGATATGATGAATCGCCGTCACGCATTGAAGGCCCTGGCGGGTCTCGCGCTTTGTCCGCTGTGCAAGCCGGCCTTTGCCGCCGAAGGCACGCATTGGAGCTACGAGGGCGCCGGCGGCCCGGCCAAATGGGGCGATCTCGACGCGGCCAACAAGGCCTGCGCGGTCGGCCTGCAGCAATCGCCGATCGACATCGAGGGGACGATCAAGTCGCAACTACCTGTTCTGAAGCTGAACTGGGGCAAGAGCGCCGACACCATCGTCAACAACGGACACACGATCAGCTCACGCTCGGCGACGTCAAATACAAGCTGCTCCAGGTGCACTTCCACCGGCCGAGCGAACACATGATCGGCGGCAAGAACTTTCCGATGGAAGCGCACTTCGTGCATCGCAACGATGCCGGCGGGCTCGCCGTGGTCGGCGTGCTGATGGCGGAAGGCAAGCCGAACACGGCCTTCGGCAAGATCGTCAAGACCATGCCCGCGGCGGAAGGCCCCGCGGTGAAAGCCGACGCAGCCATCGATCCCCACGCCATGCTGCCGCACAGGCTGAGCTACTTCCGCTACTCCGGCTCGCTGACGACTCCGCCCTGTTCGGAGGTGGTCGAATGGTTGCTGCTGACCGACCCGATCCAGGTCTCGGCCACCGACGTCGCCGCGTTCGCAAAGCTCTATCCGATGAACGCGCGCCCGGTGCAGAAGGACAACCGGCGCTTCGTGCTGCGCTCGATCTGAGGCGCGCTTCAAATCCGTAGCCCGGATGAGCGTAGCGACATCCGGGCTACGTACGGCATCTACTACGCGCTTCGCGCCAGCGCGCCGTCGATCATGTTGACCGCGTTCTGCACGCCGTAGACCGCAACGAAGGAGCCGAAGCGCGGGCCCTTCTCCTGGCCGAGCAGCACCTGGTAGAGCATGTTGAACCAGTCGAGCGTCACGCCCGGACGGCCGTCCTTGCCCTTCTTGACCTGGTCGAGGAACGGCTCGCGGCGGCCGATCTCGTAGACGACGTTCTGGATGTCCTCGGCCGAGGATTCCTGCGGAAGCTGCGACAGCGCATCGCGCAGATCCTGCAACGCGGCGCGCTCAACCTCGGTCGGCTCGCGGAACTGCTTCGTCGGCGCCACGAAGTCACGATAATAGTTGATGGCATAGCCGACCATCGCATCGAGCTTCGGATGCGTCTGCGGGCTCACGCCGGGACGATAGCGGCCGATGAAGCCCCACAGCGTCTCGGCATTCTCCGCGTTCGACGATGACACCAGCGTCAAGAGGAGCTGGAACGTGACGGGCATGTCGCCCTTCGGCGGATGGCCGTTGTGGATGTGCCAGACCGGATTGCCAAGCTGCTGCTTGCCATCCTGCTTCGCAAAGCCGTCGCTGAACTGCTGGTAGTCGTCGACATTGCGCGGGATGACATCGAAGTACAGCCGCTTGGCCGCCTTCGGCTCGCGATACATGAACAGCGACAGCGATTCCGGCGAGGCGTAGCGCAGCCATTCGTCGATGGTGAGGCCGTTGCCCTTCGACTTCGAGATCTTCTGGCCCTTCTCGTCGAGGAAAAGCTCGTAGTTGAAACCTTCGGGCGGCGTGGCGCCGAGCGCCCTGGCGATCGCGCCTGACAGCTTCACGGAGTCGATGAGATCCTTGCCGGCCATCTCGTAGTCGACGCCGAGCGCGACCCAGCGCATCGCCCAGTCGGCCTTCCACTGGCACTTGACGTTGCCGCCCGTCACCGGCGTCTCGACTTCCTGGTTGGTATCGGGATCGACATAGGTCACCGTGCCGGCCGCGACATCGCGGCGGATCATCGGGACCTGGAGCACGACACCGGTGGTCTTGCTGATCGGCAGGAACGGCGAATAGGTCGCGCGGCGATCAGGCCCGAGCGTCGGCAGGATGATCGCCATCACCTTGTCGTAGGCAGCTAACATCTTCAGCAACGTCGCGTCGAAACGGCCGGACGTATAGTAGTCGGTCGAGCTCGCGAACTCGTAGTCGAAGCCGAAATGATCGAGGAACGCGCGCAGCCGCGCGTTGTTGTGGTGCCCGAACGACGGGTACTCGTTGGAGAACGGATCCGGCACCCGCGTCAGCGGCTTGCCGAGATGCGCGGCAAGCATCTCCTTGTTGGGGACGTTGTCGGGCACTTTCCGAAACCCGTCCATGTCGTCGGAGAACGCCAGCAGGCGCGTCTTGATCTTGTCTTCGGTGAGCACGCGGAAAGCATGCCGCACCATCGAGGTGCGCGCGACCTCACCGAACGTGCCGATATGCGGCAGGCCCGAGGGCCCATAGCCGGTCTCGAACAGCACCTCGTCCTTCGGGCTTTTCTTCAGCCGCGCAACAATGGCCTTCGCCTGCTCGAACGGCCAGGCGTTGGATTGTTCGGCGAGCGCACGCAGATCGCTCGGGTTCGCAGCAAGATCGATGACAGACATTCAGGGGCCTCCGGGCCGCGGAAAATAGCGATTTCCGGGCAGAATGCAATTTTGTGGAGTGAAGGAGCCGCCTCCGCCGTCATTGCGAGCGTAGCGAAGCAATCCAGAATCTTTCCGCAGAGACACTCTGGATTGCTTCGTCGCTACGCTCCTCGCAATGACGACGGAGGCGGCAGCAATAGGACTAAAACGGGCTCACCGAAAAATACCGCAGCCACAGATCGGTGTAGCGGCCCTTCTCCCAGACGCGGAACAGGGCCCAGTTCAGGGCCTGGCGCAGCACGTCGTTGCCCTTGCGGACGGCGATGCCAATGCCCTCGCCGAAGAAGCGGCTCTCGACGAAGGGGCCGCCGGAGAAGGCGCAGCAATCGCCGGAATCCGTGCCGTTGATCCAGAACGCGAGCGAGATGGCGTCGCCGAAGATGAAATCGACCTCGCCCTTGCGCAAGGCTGCGCGCATCGCGTCGTCGTTGGGATAAGGGTGCAGCTCGGCGTCGGTGAACATCGCCTTGAGATAGGCTTCATGCGCGGAGCCGCCGATCACGCCGACCTTCTTGCCCTCGAGATATTCCGGCCGGATCTCCGGCATCACCGCATCCTTGCGCGAGGCGAAGCGCGCCGGCACGCGGTAATAGGGATCGGTGAAATCGACGCGGACGCGGAGCTGCGGACTCACCGCCATCGAGGCAATGATGGCATCGCCCCGGTTGGAGGAGAGCGCGTCGACCAGGGTCTCGAAGCGGCGCATCTGCACCGTGCAGGTGACCTTGATCTCCTCGCACAGCGCGCGGGCGAGATCGACGTTGAAACCGGCCGGATTGCCGTCGGCGCCGGTGTAGTTGAACGGCGGATAGTCGGTCTCGGTCAGGAAGCGGATCACGGTCAGGCGCGACAGGTCGGGCCGCTCGGGCCGCCGCCGCGGGTCCCAGAAGCCGGGCACGGCCTGGGGAGCGGCTTGAGGGGCGACCTGCGGCGTGGCCTGGGGTGCCGCCGGGGGCTGCTTGGCGGGCGCCTGCGCCTTTGCGGAGGGCGGGCCTGCGAGGAGGCAAGCACCGACGACCAGCCCGGTCAGGACGCGGCGCACGGTTTTGGACGATTTTGCCTGTCGCGACGGGGCCATCGGCGGGAAATGAACGAATTTCGTTGGGATCGGAGGGCGTTATAGACCATCCCGCCGGGAACGCGAGCGCCGATTACGGCCGTGGTAGAGGTCTCTCGGTCGTCATGCCCGGGCTTGTCCCGCCTGCCGGGCCGAAGCCCCTCCGGCGAGGCGAAGGCCCGGGCATCCTCGTTCTTCGTCCCGCACACCAAGGCGTGGATGGCCGGGACAAGCCCGGCCATGACGGCTGGATTAAAGATACCGCTTCAAATCGGCCGCGGCCTCTTCCGGCGTCCGCTTCATGTTGAACGGCGATACGAACCGCCCGTCGCGGTCCATCAGGTAGATCAGCGCTGTGTGGTCCATGGTGTAGTCACCGTCCTTGGTCGGGACCTTCTTGGCGTAGACCCGGTAGGAGGTGATCACCTTGGCGGTCTCGGCGGGGTCGCCGCTGAGCCCTTCGAGGTGCGGGTCGAAGCTCGACAGATAGTCCTTCATCGTCGCCGGCGTATCGCGCTCGGGATCGACCGAGATGAAGACGGCGTTGACCTTGTCGGCATCCTTGCCCATCGCGCGCAGCACCTCCGAGATCTCGAACAACGAGGTCGGGCAGACGTCGGGGCAATGGGTGTAGCCGAAGAAGATCAGGGTCGGCTTGCCCTTCAGGTTCTTGTCGGTGACGGCCTTGCCGTGCTGGTCGGTGAGCTGGAACGGGCCGCCGATCGCGGCCGGCTGCGCCACCTTGCTGACCCCGCCCATCGCCCAGAACACGATCAGCAGTCCGACGACGAGGCTTGCAGCGAAGGCGGTCGCGATCACCAGCGGACGGGCGGCAGAGCTCATGAGCGGAAAACTTCCTGTCGCAGGTCAGAAGCAGGCGGCAAAGCCGGTCCTGATCATTTCGAAGAACACCTGGCTGCCGTAGTGGAACCAGAGCGCCAGCGCGCCGAGCACGACCAGACCGCCGATCCCCGCGCCAGCCAACAGCAGCACGAACGGCAGCCGGCCGGCAGTGGGCGAATTGTCCTGTAGCGGTTGGGCCGGGTGCAGTGGTTGAGCCATGACAACGATCGGGGCGAAGGCCCCGGTTCCCTTGCCATTCAAATAGGCGTTGGCCCGGGCCCGGGCAAGCGCCGCGGGTGTTCCAAGGAATACTTCCCGGAATCAGATCACGCCGATGACGTCAGCGAAGCAGCTGGCCCCGAGCGGACTCCAGCTGTTCCGCTTGCGGGAGAGCCCGGCGCAGGGGGCGGTTGGTCGAGGCCTGCGCGTCGAGGTAGCAGGGCTTGTACATGGCCTGGAGTTGCTTGCCCCTCAGGAAGAGCATGTGCGGGGTGAGGCCACCGCGCTGGTTGATCCAGCGCCTCACCTGCGAGGGATACATCGCGTAGAGCATCTGGGTCGCCTCGGAATTGGTGACGGCACGGCCGTTGGTGCCGAAATCCCAAGCGGCGTGGAAGCCGAGCGTGGCATGTGACGTCACGCAGATGCGGTCGCGCGGAATGGCGCCGAGGACGATGGTGCAGGCCGAGGCACAGAGGCCGTCGATGATGACGGTGTCGCCTGACTGGCGCAGGTCCTGGTATTTGTCGACGTAGGTTCCGATCCGGCCACCGCGGTCATCCGCAATCCGAACCACTGCGTGAGAAGCCCCCATGCCCGCGATCAGGAGAACCGCCGCGAGCAACCCCGTCAGAAACTTCATTGTCCCCCGCCCCAGTCGAATTCGAATCTGCGTGTCAGGTGGTGATGCGTTGCTAGCGTCCGTCGTAACCGTGGTTTTGTCTAGGCACGCCGGCTGGCTCAAAACAAATTCAAATCCAGTGTTGCGCCCGCGCTGCACCAGGTCCGACTCGGTCCCAAACTGGAACAGTTAACGAGGTCTTACGCGCCAAGCCCTTGATCTCAGTTGCAACGGCTGGCTTCAATCCGGACAACTACAGGGGGGAACCTATGGCGGAAGAAACAGACGTCATCGTCGTCGGCGCGGGACTATCGGGACTGGTGGCCGCAACCGAGATTGCCGACGCCGGCAAGCGCGTGATCGTGGTCGACCAGGAAGGCGAGCAGTCGCTCGGCGGCCAGGCGTTCTGGTCGTTCGGCGGCCTGTTCCTGGTCAACTCTCCCGAGCAGCGCCGGCTCGGCATCAAGGACTCCTTCGATCTCGCAATGCAGGACTGGATCGGCACCGCCGGCTTTGACCGCGACGAGGATTTCTGGCCGCGCCAGTGGGCCGAGGCCTATGTGGCGTTTGCGGCGGGCGAGAAACGCGACTGGCTACGCGCGATGGGGCATCGCATCTTCCCGGTGGTCGGCTGGGCCGAGCGCGGCGGCTACGACGCGATGGGCCACGGCAATTCGGTGCCGCGCTTCCACGTCACCTGGGGAACCGGCCCCGGCATCGTCGAGCCGTTCGAGCGCCGCGCGCGCGAGGCCATGAAGAGCGGCCGGCTGACCTTCAGGTTCCGCCATCGCGTCGATGCGCTCTCCATCACCAACGGCACGGTGGATGGCATCAGCGGCGCCGTACTCGCCCCTGACAATGTCGAGCGTGGCAAGAGCTCGTCGCGCAACGTGGTCGGCGAGTTCGCGCTGAAAGCGCAGGCCGTGATCGTGGCGTCCGGCGGCATCGGCGGCAATCACGAGCTGGTGCGGCAGAACTGGCCGAAGCGGCTTGGCGAGCCGCCGAAGTTCATGATCTCCGGCGTGCCCGAGCATGTCGACGGCCGCATGATCGGCATCACCGAGAAATCGGGCGCGCGGCTGATCAACCGCGACCGCATGTGGCATTATGTCGAAGGCATCCAGAACTGGAATCCAATCTGGCCGCGCCACGGCATCCGCATCCTGCCCGGCCCGTCCTCGATGTGGTTCGACGCGACAGGCACGCGGCTGCCAGCGCCGTTGTTTCCCGGCTCCGACACGCTCGGCCAGCTCCAGTACATCATGTCCACGGGCTATGATTATTCCTGGTTCATCCTAACCCAGAGCATCATCAAGAAGGAATTTGCGCTGTCGGGCTCGGAGCAGAATCCTGATCTGACCGGCAAGAGCTGGCGGATGACCCTGCGCCGCGCCACCAACAAGGGCGCGCCGGCGCCGGTGGAGGCATTCAAAAGCCATGGTGTCGACTTCATCGTACGCGACAAGATCGAGGATCTCGTCGCGGCCATGAACAAGCTCGCCGGCAGCGACCTCCTCAAGCTCGAGCACGTCAGGATGCAGATCGAGGCGCGCGACCGCGAGATCGCCAATCCCTACGTCAAGGATGCGCAGGTGATGAACATCCACAATGCGCGGCGCTATATCGGCGACAGACTGATCCGCACCGCGTCTCCGCATCGCATCCTCGATCCCGCGCAGGGGCCGCTGATCGCGGTCAAGCTCAACATCCTCACCCGCAAGACGCTAGGCGGTTTCGAGACCGATCTCGACTCGCGCGTGTTCGGCAGCGAGGGCAGCGTCATTCCCGGCCTCTATGCGGTCGGCGAAGCCGCCGGCTTCGGCGGCGGCGGCGTGCACGGCTATCGCTCGCTGGAAGGCACCTTCCTCGGCGGCTGCCTATTCTCGGGCCGCAATGCCGGCCGCGCCGCGGCGAAGGCCGTGGGCTAGATCATGCGGAGGTGGATGCGGATCGGGGCGCTTCTTGCGACATTGGCCGCAGCCTCGGCCGCATCCGCCGATACGATCGACGTCAACGGCGTGAAGCGATCCTACACCGCGCAACTGCCGGCGAAGCGGCTAGTGCCGCTCGTGGTTGTGTTGCACGGCAAGACCCAGCGCGGCGCCGACATGGTCGCGCGAACGGCGTGGCCACAGGTCGCGAAGCGCGAAGGTTTTGCCGTGGTCTTTCCCGACGGGCTCAACCATGCCTGGGCCGATGCGAGGACGAAGGCGGGACCGGCGCTGCGTGGCCCGCCCGAGGGCACCGACGACGTCGCCTTCATCGCAAAGCTGGTCGAGACGCTGGTCACGAACGGCACCGCCGACCCGAAGCGTGTCTATGTCGCCGGTATCTCCAATGGCGGCGCCATGGCGATGACGCTGGTTTGCGCGCGCGCCGATCTGTTTGCGGCGGGCGCGAGCGTGATCATGAACCTCACGGATGAGGCCGCAGTCACCTGCCATCCATCGCGGCCGTTGCCGATGCTGCTCATCAACGGCACGGCCGATCCGCTGGTCCCCTACGAGGGCGGACGCGGATCGAGCTATTATGCCGCAGACGGGTTCTGGTCCACCGAAGAGACGCTGGCCTTCTGGCGCAAGCTCAATGGTTGCGAGACCGACGACGCCGAGGTGACCGATTTGCCCGAGAAGGCACCCGCGGATCAGTCTACGGTCACGCGGATCTCCTCACGCTGCCCCAAAGGGCACGACGTCGTGCTCTATCGCATCAACCATGGCGGCCACCGCATGCCCGGCTTCGCTCCGGATGCCCGCTTCCCGAAGGTTGCAACCAGCCTGCTCGGGCCGCAGAACCGCGACATCGACGGCGCCGAGACGATCTGGTCGTTTTTCAGTCAGTTTCCGTGAACGACGCATGCATCGGCTGGCAACGCATGCGTGCCGGGCAACGCATGCGTGCCTGGCAACGCATGCGTGCCTGGCAACGCATGCGTGCTTGGCAACGCATGCGTGCCGGGGGTGGCAGAGCAGGGGGCGCTGGGTTAGACAGGGCCGCCATTCCCACCAGGAGATCCCACAATGAGCATTCAGCGTTTCGAAACCGGCCCGCGCATGAGCCAGGTCGTCGTGCACGGCAACACCGTCTATCTCGCCGGCGTCGTCGCCAACAAGGCCGCCGGTGAAAGCGTCACGAAGCAGACCCAGGACATCCTGGCGACCATCGACAGCCATCTCGCCAAGGCCGGCACCGATAAGTCGAAGCTGCTCTCGGCCACGATCTACATCACCGACATGAAGACCTTTGCCGAGATGAACGCGGTGTGGGACGCCTGGGTCTCGCCCGGCAACACCCCGGCTCGCGCCACCGTCGAAGCCAAGCTCGCGGCGGCTCAGTACACCGTCGAGATCATGGTCACCGCGGCGAAGTAAATTTGCGCTGAAATTGTTGCGAACGTCCGAAGCGCGATGAGAGCATCATCGCGCTTCTTTTCTGCGTACGCATGACCTCCGAGGTAATCGATCTACGCGTGCGAACCTTCGATAGTCGAGACAGCCGAACACGGCGCCATCGAAGGAGAGCACCATGACCGACCCCGTCACCATCGCCCGCCGCTACATCGAGCTCTGGAACGAGCGCGCGAGCGGCCGCCGTCGCGAACTGCTCAGCGAAAACTGGACGGCGGATGCGAGCTATGTCGATCCCCTGATGAAGGGCGACGGCCGGGACGGCATCGACGCGCTGATCGCGGGCGTGCAGCAGCGTTTCCCCGACTTCAAGTTCACGCTGATCGGCGAGCCCAATGGCTACGGCGAGCATGTCCGCTTTTCGTGGGGCCTCGGTCCCGACGGTGTCGACAGCCCGATCAAGGGCACCGACTTCGCCGTGCTGAAGGACGGGCGGATCAGGAGCATCACGGGATTTCTGGACCAGGTGCCCGCGGGCGCGTGACGTCTCTTACCCTCCCCTGGAGGGGGAGGGTCGGCTCACATTGAGCGCAGCGAAATGTGAGACGTGGTGGGGTGACAGTCGCACCGATGCGGTGCCCGAGCGGAGAGATCACCCCACCCCGCTCGCGCTGCGCGCGATCGACCCTCCCCCTCCAGGGGAGGGTAAGCAAGAGCCCCGCCCTTAGCTTGCAGTTGCCAGCCGATAGGCTCTCTTCGCGTTCACCCCGAACGCCTTTTCCCGCACCTGCGGCCCAAGCTTCGCCAGGCACGCTTCCAGCGCCCGCTTGATCTCGCCATAGCTCCCGGCAAGCAGACACACCGGCCAGTCCGAGCCGAAGATCAGGCGATCCTCGCCAAAACATGTTGCGGCATGTTGGACGAACGGAAACAGCCGCTCGGCATCCCAGTCACTCCACACCGCCTCTGTCGCGAGGCCCGAAATCTTGCACCAGACATTGCCGCAGGCCGCGAGAGCCGCGACGCGATCGGCCCATTCGGCGCTTCCGCCACCGGCGATCGGCGGTTTTGCGGCGTGGTCGAGCACGAAACGCGCTTGCGGAAAGGCCTGCGCGGTTGCGATCGCGGCGGGCAATTCGCGGGAGCGGACGAGGAAATCGTAGGCGAGATCGCGAGCGAACGTTGCGGCGAGGCCGCGTTGAACGTCCTCGCGCAGCAACCAGTCCGGATCGGCCTCGTCATGCACCTGGTGACGAATGCCGACCAGCTTGTCGCCGCCGGGCGAAGCGCGCAGGCGATCGAGCGTGTCGCCAAGCGCACCGCCCGTCAGATCGGCCCAGCCGACGACGCCAATCGCCGAGGGCGTCGCATGCGCGATCCGCAGGAATTCCTCGGTCTCCTCCAGCGCGGAGCGGCACTGCACCAATATGCTCGCGTCGATGCCGTTTGCTTTCAACAGCGGCGCGAGATCGGCGGGGCCGAAGGCGCGGCGGATCGAGGCCAATTCCGGCGCTTCCATCCAGGGATAGTCGGCGCGCGACGGATCCCAAAAATGCTGATGACCGTCGACGATCATGCCTCACGCTCCGCCCGGCAACGGCGCGCGTGCGTCGACGAATTTGCGCGTGCGCAGCTCCTGCCAGAAGGCTTGTGGCACCGCCTTCTCCGACATTGCGATGTTGTCGGAAACTTCCGCGGCGTTGCGCGCGCCCAGCACGGCAATTGTGACCGCCGGATGGGCCATGCAGAACTGGAGCGCGGCGGCCTTCAGCTCGGTCCCGTGCTTGCGGCACAGCTCGTCGAGCTCGAGCGCACGCGCGATCAGCCCGGCGTCGGCGTCCTGATAGTTGAACTTCGCGCCAGAATGCGGATTGGCCAGAATGCCGCTGTTGTAGATGCCGCCGAGCAGGATGCCGATGTTCTTCTCGCGGCAGACCGGAAGCAGCGCATCCAGCGCGCCCTGGTCGAGCAGCGTGTAGCGGCCGGCGAGCAGGAAGCAGTCGACCGGAACGGCTTCCGCAAAACGGAGCAGCATTTCCGACTGGTTCATGCCGGCACCGATCGCCTTGACCGTGCCGTCGGCGCGCAGGCGCTGGAGTGCGCGGAAGGCGCCGGCCACGGCGTCGTCATAGTGATCGTCGGGATCATGCACGAGCAGCACATCGATGCGGTCGAGCCCAAGGCGCGTCAGGCTCTCCTCCACCGAACGCATCACGCCGTCATAGGAGAAATCGAACACCGGCCGCTCGCGCGACGTGCCCTTGTAGTGCTCGTCCTCGGCGGCCGCGCCATCAGGCGCGCGCAGCAGACGACCGACCTTGGTCGAGATGACGTAGGAGTCGCGCGGCTGCTGCCGCAGGAAAGCGCCGAGCCGCCGTTCGGCGAGGCCAAAGCCGTAGAGCGGCGCGGTGTCGTAGAAGCGGATGCCGGCCGACCAGGCACGCTCGATCGTGGCGAGCGCATCGGCGTCGCTGACGGCGGTGAACAATCCGCCGAGCGGGGCCGAACCGAGACCGATTGAGGTGACGTCGAGAGAGCCGAGCCGCGACCGTTTCATTCCCATTGCTTTCCAAAGTCTTCCAACGGTCCAAATCATCTCTCCCGCTTGCGGAAACCGCAAGCGGGAGAGGCTCGCAGGAGCACGGGGCTGGCGACGCTCCTACTTCAACATCTGCGCAACGTTGTCCTTGGTCACGAGATCGAGGCCGGTATAGACGATCTCGGGCACCTTCTCGCCCTTCTTGATGGCGAGCAGCGTGTCCATCGCCTTCTCACCCATCTCGAACGGACGCTGGCCGACCAGGGCATTGGCATAGCCGTCGCGCAGCAGCTCGAGCTGCATCTTCAGCGTATCGGCGACGACCAGCGTGAACTTGCCGGAGTCGATGTCCTTCTTATTCCTGGAGGCGAAGGCCTTGAAGCCTTCGGGGGCGAACATCGGCCAGCCGCCGATGGGAACGATCGCGGCGAGGTCGGGTGTTGCGGTGCGCATATCCGTCATCTGCTGGACCGCCAGCGCCGGATCGTCGTTACAGAAGGTCGGCGAGCCCGCGACCTCGGTCCATTTCGAGCCCTTCAGCGCCTCGCGGACGCCGTCGACGCGCTCGGCGAGATTCTTGGCGCCCGGACCGCCCGAGACCATCGCGTATTTGCCGCCATCGGGCCGCAGCTTCAAGAGCTCCTTGCCGAGCGCGACGCCGAACTCCTTGTTGTTGGTGCCGATATAGGCGATCCGCTTGGAGCCAGGCGCATCGGCATCGAAAGTGATGACGGGGATGCCGGCCGCGGTCGCCGCCTCGATCGACTTGGTCATGGCCGCAACGTCGGCGACCGAGATGGCGAGGCCGTCGACCTTCTGGGTAACGAAGTCCTGGATGATCTGCGCCTGCGTCGCCGGCTCATGCTCCACCGGCCCCTTGTAGATGCACTCGATGTTGCCAAGCTCCTTGGCACGCTTCAGGCAGCCGTCGCGCGCGAAATCGAAGAACGGATTGTTCATCGCCTTGGGCACGATCACGAAACGGTAGTTCGCGGCAAACGCCGGCGTCGCCATTATCGCGACCGCGATGCCGGCAAGAAGAAGTTTCCTCATTGTTTCCTCCACCCTTCTCTGGCGCCCATCCTCTTAAGATCGTCCGGGGAGCGGACAGGCGACATTTTCGTTGCCCTCCCGGAACGACGTCATTTCAGGTCATCCGCGAGCGGATGCGGTCGACCAGCACCGCCAGGATGATGATCACGCCGACCAGCGTCTGCTGCCAGTAGGAGCTGACCTGTGCCAGCACGAGGCCGTTGCGGATCACTTCCAGCAGCACGCAGCCGACGATGGCCCCCAACGGACCGCCGATGCCGCCGGCGAGGTTGGCACCGCCGATGACGGCCGCCGCGATCACGTTGAGCTCGTAGGACGTCGCCATGTTAGCGGGCGCCGAGCCGAGCCAGCCGGAGATGATGATGCCCTGCAGCCCTGCGGCTAGCGCGCAGATCACATAGACCTCGATCTTCACCCGCACGACCGGTATGCCCGTGAGTTCGGCGGCCTTCTCGTTGCCCCCGAGCGCGAACACGTGGCGGCCGAACGAGCTGTGGTGCAGGACCACGGCCATCGCCAGCGCGAGGATCACGAGATAGATGAAGGGCACGGGCACGCCGAGCACGTCGCCCGAGGTGAGCGCGTAGAAGTAATCAGCATCCGGCCCGCCCGGAAAACTGCCGCGGCCGTTGGAGACGACATAGCCGAGCCCGCGCACGATCGAGAGCATGCCGAGCGTGGTGACGAAAGGCGACAGGCCGAGCACGGCGATACAGAAGCCGTTGACGAGGCCCGCGATCAGCGCGACGCCGAGCCCCGCGAGGATCGAGATCAGGAGGATCAGACCGGGCACGTTGGCGAGCACGGTCTTGCCGTCAGCGGCCATATGCACGAACAGCGAGCCTGCGGGCGAGCCGGGCGCCGACAGCTCCGTCATGACCATCGAGGTGATCATGGCGGAGAAGCACATCATCGAGCCGACCGACAGATCGATGCCGCCGGTGATGATCACGAAGGTGACGCCGAGGGTGGCGATGGCGATGAAGGAGAAATTCTTCGCCACATTCTGCATGTTGCCTTCGGTGAAGAAATAGGGGCTGGCGAAATGCATCACCACCAGCAGCATCGCCAGCGCGAGCAGGACATAGCCCGTCTGGGAGGCGAAGATGCCGCGCTGCCACCATTTGATCCGGCCGACATTGGTGAAGCTGATCGGAGATTCCAAGGGCATGGCCATCACGCAGCCTCCTTCGCGCCGGTGATCAGGGCGGTGACTTCCTCGGGCGACGTCTGGTGGATCGGCTTGTCCGCCCGCTTCTCGCCGCGGCGCATGACGATCACGCGGTCGCACACCGCGAACACGTCGGGCATGCGGTGCGAGATCAGCATGACGGCGACGCCCTGCTCCTTCAGCCGATGGATCAGGCCGAGCACCTGCTCGACCTGGCGCACCGAGATCGCGGCGGTCGGCTCGTCCATCATGACCAGCCGCGCGTTGGAGAGCCGCGTCCGCGCGATCGCAACCGCCTGGCGCTGGCCGCCAGACATCTGCTTGACGAGATCGTCGGGGCGCGTCTCCGAGCGCAATTCGCCGAACAGCTCCAGCGCACGCGCCGCCATCGCCTTGTGGTCGAGCAATGCGAGCGGGCCGAACCTGCGCTTCAGCTCGCGGCCGAGGAAGACGTTGGCAGCAGCCGTCAGATTGTCGGCGAGCGCGAGGTCCTGGTAGACGACCTCGATGCCGACGCCGCGGGCATCGACGGGCCGGTTGAAATGGACGGCGTTGCCGGCAAAGCGGATCTCGCCATGGCTGGGACGGAAATTGCCGGCGATGATCTTGACCAGCGTGGACTTGCCCGCGCCGTTGTCGCCCATCAGGCCAACGACCTCGCCGGGCTGGACCTGCAGGTCGACGCCGTGCAGCGCGCGGATTGCGCCGAACTCCTTGCCGATGCCGGTCAGCTCGAGGACCGGTGTCGCTTCAGCCTTTGTCATCAGCGGCCTTCCTCAAACGTAGCGATTGACCAGGGATTCCAGATATTCCTGCCGCCCCGAGCGCGGCCGCGGGTCGAAGCCGGGGCTGAGCGCACGGTCGGCAAGTTCGGCGAGCGAGCGCTGGCCGCCGAGAATGGCCCGGCCCTCGGGCCCCGCCCATCCCCCGTAGCGCTGCGCGAGCGGTGCGGTGAGGGCGCCGGCATCGAGCATGTCGGCGGCGGCGAGGAACGCGCGCGCGCAGGCATCCATCGAGCCGACATGGGCATGGATCAGATCGTCGGGGTCGATCGACTGCCGCCTGATCTTGGCGTCGAAATTGAGCCCGCCCGAGGTGAAGCCGCCGCGATTCAGGATCTCGTGGAACACCAGAGCCAGCTCCGGCACGTTCATCGCGAACTGGTCGGTGTCCCAGCCGAGCAGATCATCGCCGCGATTGACGTCGAGCGAGCCGAAGATGCCGAGCGCCTCGGCGAGCGCGACCTCGTGATGGAAGGAGTGGCCGGCAAGAATGGCGTGGTTCTGCTCGATGTTGAGCTTGACGTCGTTCAGGAGATCGTAGCGTTCCAGGAAGCCGTAGCAGGTGGCGACGTCGAAATCATATTGATGCTTGGTCGGCTCTTTCGGCTTCGGCTCGATCAGGATCGGGCCCTTGAAGCCGATCTTGTGCTTGTGCTCGACGACCAGCGAGATGAAGCGGCCGAGCTGGTCGAGCTCGCGCTTGAGATCGGTGTTGAGCAGCGTCTCGTAGCCCTCGCGGCCGCCCCACAGCACATAGTTCTGGCCGCCGAGTCGGTGCGTCACCTCCAGCGCGGCGCGGACCTGGCCGGCGGCATAGGTGAAGATCTCGGGGTCGGGATTGGTCGCGGCACCCGCCATGTAGCGGCGATGCGTGAACAAATTGGCGGTGCCCCAGAGCAAGCGGACTTTTGCGGAGGCCATCTTCGCTTCGAACAGATCGGCGATCGCGTTGAGATTGGCGACGGACTCGCTGAGCGAAGTGCCTTCCGGCGCCGCATCGACGTCATGGAAGGTGAAGAAGGGCACGTCCAGCAGGCGGAACAGCTCGAAGGCGACATCGGCCTTGGCGCGTGCCTGCGCCATGGCATCAGCACCTTGATGCCAGGGGCGCAGAAAGGTCTCGCCGCCGAACGGATCGCCGCCCGGCCAGCAAAACGAATGCCAGTAGCAGACCGCGAAGCGCAGATGATCCTCGAGCCTGCGGCCATGGACGAGCCGGTCCTTGTCGTACCAGCGGAAGGCGGGCGTGTTTCCCGCATCCTTGCCGCCGAAGGCGACAGGGGCGCTTGCATCGAAGAATTTCGCTGATGCGTTCACTTAAGGCTCTCCTTCAACGCAGGATAAAGTTCGCGCCACCGCCGATAGGCCTCGTCATAGGCCGCTGTGACGGATGCGCGGGGCGCAAAGCTCGCGAGCCGCCGCGGGCGCTTGCACACGTCCGCGGGATCTTCGCCGGTGGCGGCGAGCCGGCCGAGCCGTGCGGCGCCGAGCGCCGCCCCGACCTCGCCTTCCTCGACGCGGTGGACGGGAATGCCGAGCACATCGGCGCAGATCTGCGCCCACAGCGGCGAGCGCGAGCCGCCGCCGACGAGATCGACCTCCGCGATCGGCCCGCTGGCCGCGCTCAGCGCCGCCAGGTTGTCGCGCGCGGCGAAGGCGACGCCTTCCAGCACGGCCTGCACGATCTGGCTGCGCCCGGTCGCACCGCGCAAGCCGACGAACGCGCCGCTGGCGGCGGCATCGTTGTGCGGCGTGCGCTCGCCGTCGAGATAGGGCAGGAATTTTATCGAACTCGGTCCGTCGACACGCTCGCCGAGCGGCGCCAGGAGCGCGGCGGCCGGCGTCTCCATCACGCCCGCGAGCCAGGCCAGCGAAGCCGCGGCCGACAGCATCACGCCCATCTGATGCCAGAGGCCGGGCAGCGCATGGCAGAACGCATGCACGGCCGAAGCCGGCGCCGGTGCAAACCGGTCGGTGACGCGGAACACCACGCCGGAGGTGCCGAGCGACAGGAACGCATCACCCGGTGCGATCGCGCCGAGCCCGATGGCGCTCGCGGCATTGTCGCCGGCACCGCCGGCGATCACGACATCATTGGCCATGCCCCAGCGCCGCGCGAATTCCGGCGCGAGCACTGCACTGACCTCGCTGCCCTCGACGAGGCGGGGCATGTGGTGGAGATCGAGCCCGACGGCGTGCAGCAGCAGCGCCGACCAGCGGCGCAGACCGACATCGAGCCACAGCGTGCCGGCGGCGTCGGACATGTCCTCGACCATCTCGCCGGTGAGGCGATAACGCACATAGGCCTTTGGCAGCAGCACCTTTGCCACGCGCTCGAAGATTTGCGGCTCGTGCCGCGCGACCCAGAGTAACTTTGGCGCGGTGAAGCCGGGCATTGCCAGATTGCCGGCGATCGTGTGCAGCGACGGGCAGCGCCGCTCGAGCGCGACGCATTCGGCATGCGAGCGGCCGTCGTTCCACAGAATAGCGGGGCGCAGCGGCCGTCCATCCTCGTCCAGCAGCGTCGCGCCATGCATCTGGCCGGACAGCCCGATGCCGCGCACCTGCGCGACCTCGCGCGGATGGCGGGCGGCGAGATCGTCGACCGCGCCAACCGCCGCATCGACCCAGGCGTCGGGATCCTGCTCGGACCACAGCGGCGCGGGATGCAACAGCGCAAGCTCGCGCGCGGCCGTCGCGACAATCGCGCCGGTTTCGCTCACGAGCACCGCTTTCACACCGGATGTGCCGATGTCGATACCGAGATACACGCCGTCCTCCCTTTCGCCTGATGCGGTGCGCGATCTCAGAGTCGCCCTTTCCGCAACGGACCGTTTTGAAATCCACCCGCCCCTAAGGCAAATTGTCCCGCATCACGATGTCGATCCTGATCTTCTCCTGTTCGCGCAAAATCGGCTCGCCGCGCGCAAGCGCGAGCAGCACGCGCACGGCGGCGCGCGCTTCATGCCCGGGGTTCTGCGAGATCGCGGCATCCATCACGCCCTGCAACAGCAGCCGGCGCGTCAGTGCGGTGACGTCGTGTCCGACGAACACCACCTGCTTGCCGCGGCCGGCATCGCTCAACGCTTTGGCGACGCCTTGCGTGCCGGCGCCGACGTTATAAAGGCCGACAATGTCAGCATGCCTGCCGAGCAGCCGCGCCAGAACCTGTTCCGAACGGCCGTCTTCGTCGCGCCCCTCCAGCACCGGCAGCACGCTGAGATCGGGGAATTCCGACGCCATCACCTGGCTGAAGCCGAAGATGCGTTCGGAATGGTCGCGCAGGCCCTGCGAGCCCGCGACGATCGCGACCTTGCCGGACCGTTGGCCGACCAGCCGACCGACCAGTGCGCCGGCGGTGCGTCCCGCCGCAATGTTGTCGATGCCGACATAATGGTGGCGACGCGAGGACGGCACGTCCGAGACCAGCGTCACGACCCTGGTCCCGGCGTCGACGAGATCGTTGATCGCGGCGCGGACCCCGGGATGGTCCAGCGCCACCACGGCGACGCCGTCGTAATCGCCAGACAGCGTCTCCAGCGAGGCCGCGAGCACGGACGGGTCGAACACGTCAGTGGCGACCATCTCGACGCCGAGGCGGCGGGCTGAGAGCCAGGCCGACATCTCGCCGAGATAGGCCTCGATCTGCTGCATGAAGGGGTTCGGCCCCGCCGGCATGACAAAGGCAAAGCGGCGGGCACGGCTGCGGGCGAGCTCGGCGGCCGCGACATGCGGCTGGAAGGCGTTGCGCTCGATCGCCGCCTTGACGCGCCGGACCGTATCGGGCCGCACGCCCGGGCGGTTGTGCAGGACGCGGTCGACCGTCGCGAGGCTGACGCCCGCCTCGCGGGCGATGTCCTTCAACGTCAGCGCGGTCGCGGTGAGAGTATCGGCCATGGCTGAAGGTTATCGAGGTGTTTTGAGGTACGCAACTCATTTTGAGACGCACGGCGATGTTTTCGGGCCGAGGTTGCTCCGCGCGGCCTCAGTCGCCCGTCAGGTCGCGCGTCAGGAACAGGCTATTGGGATCCTCGGCATAGCCCTCGAACGGGCCGCAGAGCACAAAACCGTGCGCCTGGTAGAGCGCATGCGCGGGCTTGAAATAATCCCACGAGCCGGTCTCGAGGCTGAGCCGCTTCAAGCCGCGCGCGCGGGCCTCAGTCACGATGTGGCGCAGCATCCGGCCGCCGAAGCCGCGCCTCCGCGTCGTTTGCAGCGTGTGCATCGACTTCACCTCGCCATGGTCGGCCGAGAGCATCTTCAGCGCGCCGGTGGCGACCAGCGTCTCGCCGTCCCAGCCGGTCCAGAACGCAACGTCGCTCGCACGGAGCCCCGCGAGATCGAGCGCATGGGCGCTGCCCGGCGCGGTCTGCGCCCGCGCAGCCGTGACGTGATGGTCGAGCAGCGCAATGACGCGCGGATCAAAGGTATCGCCGGTGCGCACCTGCATCGTCACGGCCTCACCTCACTGGAAAGCCGCTTCTGCATGAGGACCATATCGAGCCAGCGGCCAAACTTGCAGCCGACCTCAGGCATACGGCCAACCTCGGCAAAGCCGAACGACGCGTGCAGCCCGGTCGAGGCGGAATTCGAGGCCTCGATCGCGGCGACCATCGTGTGCTTGTTGAGCGCAGTGGCGCGCTCGATCAGCGCGGCCATCAGGCTGCGGCCGACACCGAGCCGATGATGTTGCTCGCCGACATAGACCGAATTCTCCACGGTGTGGCGATAACCGGGCCAGGGGCGGAAATCGCCGAATGATGCGAAGCCGACGACGTCCCTGCCCTTCATCGCGACCAGCACGGGATAGCCGGCCGCTTGCCGTGCGCACATCCACTCGCGCCGCGAAGCCAGATCAGCCGGTCCGTCGGTCCACACCGCCGTGGTGTTGATCGCGGCGTAATTGTAGATGGCCAAAATATCTTCGGCATCCTCCAGCGTGGCGTCCCGCACGATCAGCGGCATCACATTTTCCCGTACGATGTGCCGCGCCGCGTGATGATGACGTAACGCGCATCCTGTTTGGTTTCGTTCTCGAAGGTCACCGCCCGCATCACGTCGAAATCGAGACAATCGCCATCGCGCAAGCGCACCGTCTTGGCGTCGATATGTACGCAGACCGCGCCCTCCAGCATCAGCAGCTGCTGGGTGAACGCGTTGCGGCCCCAGGGGCTGTAGGAGACGCGCGCTCCGGCCGGCAGATCGACGACGATGATCTCGATGCCGCTTGCCGCATCCGGCGGCGAAGCGTGCCGCCGCCGATAGCCGCTGTCGGGATCGCGCCAAAGCGGCTGGTCGGCAAGCCGCATCAGCCGCTCCGGTGGCTTCTCCGCGAGCGCGACGACGTCACTGAGGGTGACGTCGAGCGCCGCGCAGAGCTTGTTGAGCAGCGCAGCGGTGGCGCTGCTCTGCGCCCGCTCCACCCGCCCGATCATGGCCCGGCTGACACCGGAGCGCGTCGCGAGTTCGTTCAACGTCATGCCCGCCTGCGTCCTCAACGTCTTCAAGCGACGACCGATCGCACGGTCGAGTTTCTGCTGGTCCATGGTTGCTGGTCCTGGCCGTCATCCGAACATTGCCCGACGCAAGGACCGCATCCGCGGGGCAAGAAGAGCTTAGGCCGGGGAAGCGGTGTGTGCCGGGAGCGAAGGGCTAATATATTGGAATCTTTGGAGGCCAAACATCGCAATGAGGCCCGTGCTTAATTCGACAACCAAGGCGGGTACAATCCAACGTCGATTGCATTTGAGAAGCAGCAGGGTAGAGTTTCCTGATTGCCAGTTCTATCGGGCCATTCGGATTCAGGCTCGAGATCTATTAGCGGGTGTAGCCATGCCCACCAATTCGGACGCCATCGTCAGTGCAGGGCTTTGGATAATCGCGATCGTGTGTCTCGCGCTTGGCATTCTCAATATGTTCGGCGCCATCAAGATCACCGCCGACGAGAGCACGAAGTTTCTGCTGGGACTCGCGGTCGTAATCGGGGTCGTCCTGATCTTCCGAGACCGCTTGACCAAAGTCGTTCTCCCCGGGGGGATTACGGCGGAGATCTCAGCGGTCAAAAGAAGCGTTCAAGATGTTGCCGCAGCAACGGAGGAGCTGAAATCCAGACAAACAGAAATTGCGGCCCCGAAGATGGCAATCCTGGCTCCGTCCGTAACAACCAGGCACGCTCCACAAATGCCGATTGAAGACCCGGAGGACAAGAACAAAGGCCAGTTCGGCAGAGAGGCAGCCAAGAATGGCCTACGCCTGTCGGCTACCGTCCAACCTTCCGACGTGCGGCCGGGATGGTTCAGGATTGATCTTGCAGTTACGGGCCTCGACCGAAAATTGGTCGATCCGGTCGCGTTTCATCTGCACGAAACGTTCAACCCCGCGGTGCAGCCGGTCAATCCGATCAACGATCAAGCTCGGCTCACAGTACTGGCGTGGGGTGCTTTTACGGTCGGGGCGATTGCCGACCATGGCAACACGCTGCTGGAGCTTGACCTCTCGGCAGACACGACCTTCCCGAAAGCCTTTCGAGAGGCATGATCTCAAGGTCGGCGGCGCAATGGGTGAGCTGGCTTGCTGCCGTAAGACGCCCATCGGCAAAAAAATTGGAGCGGGCGAAGGGAATCGAACCCTCGTATGCAGCTTGGGAAGCTGCCGTTCTACCATTGAACTACGCCCGCGAATGCGCGTCTCACGCCAACCCTGATTAGCCGAGACGGCGTCCCTCGCCAAGCGCTTTGGCGCGGTCAGCCGGACGGATGTTAACGTCCTGGCAAGATTTTGGGTGCGCCGGATTGTGGCGGTGTTATGATCACGCGTCTGGGGAGACGTGCACTGAGTGGGGCGTGTGCATGGTGGGGCGTGGCTACGCGATATTCAACACGGCCATAGGGCGCTGCGGCATCATCTGGAGCAGCACCGGTGTGGTTGCCGTGCAATTGCCGGAGGCGCGGGAGATCGACACCCGCCGCCGGATTTTCGCGGTCCATCCCGAGGCGCGCGAGCAGCAGCCTCCGCTGAATGCCGAGCTTGCGATCGAGGGCATCGTGGGCCTTCTGCAGGGCGGCGACCCTGATTTTTCCGAGGTCAGCCTGGACGCCGGCGGCGTGCCCGGCTTCCACCGGCGCGTTTATGAAGCCGCCTGCGCCATTCCGCGCGGGGAGACGCGCACCTATCACGAGATCGCCAAGGCGCTGGGCGCCTCCGGCGCCGCGCATTCGGTGGCGCAGGCGATCGCCAAAAATCCCTACATGCTGATCGTGCCCTGCCACCGGGTGCTGGAGGCCGGCAATTACGCCGACCGGCTCTCGCCTTACGGCGGGGTGATCTCCAAGCGGCGGCTGCTGGCGCTCGAGGGCGCGCATCCGGTCGCGAGCAAGACGCTGTTCGAGGTGCTGCTGCCCGTTGCCCCACCGAGGCCCTCCAGCTAAGGCGCGATCTCGATCGCACTTTAGCTCCGTTTTTTTAGGCATGATCTTGTTGGACAACCGCTACACACTTGTCCGGATCATGCCTAGATAGGTGGCATGGACGCGACCACGCTGCTGACCACGCAATCGATCATCGTCTCCGAGTTTCGCTGCGATGCGGGACCGGACGACAAACCGTTCGCGGAGTGCCGCACCGGCCATTCCATTGCCTATGTCCGCTCCGGCAGCTTCGGCTGCCAGTGCCGCGCCGGCTTCTTCGAGCTGGTGGCGGGCTCGATGCTGGTCGGCGCTCCCCGCGAGGAATACACTTGCACGCATGAGCATGTCAGCGGCGACGTCTGCCTGGGCTTCTTCTTCAGCGAAGACATGGTCAATGCCCTCGGGGGACGGCGCGAGATCTGGCAGGTCGGCGCGACACCGCCGCTGCCCGAGCTGATGGTGCTGGGCGAACTCGCCCAGACGGCCGCAGATGGCAACAGCGACCTCGGTCTCGACGAGGTCGGTCAAATTCTGGCCGGCCGCTTCGTCGATGTCGTCTCGGGCAAGGCGCGGAAGCCGGCCACGCCCACCGCACGCGACCGCCGCCGCGCGGTCGAAGCGGCGCTGTGGATCGACGCCAACTCGCATGCCGAGGTCGATCTCGAACAGGCGGCGCGGCAGGCGGGCCTCAGCCCGTTCCATTTCCTGCGGCTGTTCTCGGCCGTGCTCGGCGTCACCCCGCATCAATATCTGGTGCGCTCGCGGCTACGCCACGCGGCGCGGCTGCTGACAGATGATGACATCGCGGTCACCGACGTCGCCTATGACGTCGGCTTCGGCGATCTCTCCAATTTCGTCCGCACCTTCCATCGCGCCGCCGGCGTGTCGCCGACGAAGTTCCGGCAGGCATCGAAGGGCGAGCGCAAGATTCTCCAAGAGCGCGCGACCCTCAACTGAATAGGGTCGTCTCCGGCGCGCGCCAGTTGCGGCGCGCTTTGCAATGGAGACGATCATGTACGACCATATCGGACTGCGTGTTGCCGACCTCGACGCCGCCACGCGCTTCTACACCGCGGTGCTGGCCCCGCTCGGCTACGCCCTGTGCTCCAGCGGCGACGGCTATGGGGGCTTCGGGCCGAAGGGCGAGCCGGCGCTCTGGTTGCACCTGAACAAGGGACGCAAGGCCGACGGCGCGCATATCGCCTTCCGCGCCAAGGACCATGACGCGGTCAAGGCATTCCACAGCGAGGGCCTGAAGAGCGGCGGCCGCGACAATGGCGGCGCCGGCCCGCGCAAGGACTATAGCCCGACCTACTACGCGGCGTTCCTGATTGATCCCGATGGCAACAACATCGAGGCGGTTTGTGTGTGAGCTCTCTCCTCCGTCATTGCGAGGAGCTCTTGCGACGAAGCAATCCAGATTGTCTCTGCGGAAACATCTCTGGATTGCTTCGCTACGCTCGCAATGACGGTGTTTGTGGTGACGACTTTCCCAATCAAGGACACCTTCATGGCCTCCATCCACAACGACATTTCCCTCCCCGTTCCCGCCCGCGACGTCTGGGACGCCGTACGAGATTTCGGAGCGCTGCCTCAGCGGCTGGCGCCGGGCTTCGTCACCGCCTGCACGCTCGACGGCGATGCACGCATCGTCACCTTCGCCAATGGATCAGTGGCACGCGAGGTGCTGGTCGATTGCGACGATGCGCGGCAGCGGCTGGTCTACGCCATCAACAACGAGCGGCTGAGGCATTACAGCGCCTCGGTGCAGGTGATCGCCGAGGGCGAGACGAGCTGCCGCCTTGTCTGGATCATCGACATGCTGCCGAACGAGCTTGCGGCTTACGTCCAGGGGCAGACCAGGGACGCCGTCGCCGCGATACACCGGGCGTTCCCGGCCGTGGCGGCGTGATCTTTCTCACAGAGCCCTGCCCTCGCCGGCCCTAACGATGGCCGCGTGCGTCCGGTTGGCTCCGCTCTCCCGGCGGAGCCACGCACGCGAGGAGCAGGCCATGAGAGGTGCGGATAAAGTGATCTGCCAGGCAGCCGCCGTGCTGCTGCTGTTTTCGATCTCGAGCGCGCCGGCAAAGGCGCAGTTCCTCGGCGGCGGAGGCGCCGGCGGCGAGGACATGATGACCCAGATGGCGCCGATGCTGGAGATGATGAAGGCGAAGATGGGCAAGCGCCGCTTCGCCATGCTGATGCAGACCATGGGTCCGATGATGAGCCGCATGATGGACAATGGCGGCGGCGGGCTCGGCAGCATGATGGGCGGCGGCGGCAATTTCGGCGGTGGCTTCGGCGCGCCCAACTACGGCGGCTACACGCCGATGGGCGGTGGCGGCTACATGCCGACCGGAGTGAGCGGCATGGGTGGCGGCGACATCATGGGCATGCTCGGCGGCACCAGTGGCGGCGACATGATGGCGATGATTCCGCAATTGATGCGGCTCGCCAATGTCGGCGGTGGCGGCCATCGCCGCCACAGGCACCGTTAGTCGGCAGCCGAAAGAGCCGGCCTGATCGCAGGCTTGTTCTCGCGCGGCCCCCAGCGTGTCAGCACCACGCTGGAGCACGAGAGCAGGCCGAGCACGACCATCGAGCTGGCGGCCAGCCAGAAGAAGCTCTGCGCGGTGGCGTCGTGCGTCGACAGCCACCAGCCGATCGCCGCGATGTAGATCAGGCGCGCGGTCTGCGCCAGCACCGGACCGATCACCTTCGCCGCGCCCTGCGACGAGAAATACATCGTCGAGGCGAGCCCGATGAAGGCGTAGAATGGTGCCACCGTCGACAGATATTGATGGCTGGTCGCGCGCACGGTGGCGCTGTCGGTGAAGATGTTGACCCAGAGATCTGGGAACAGCGCGACGAGGCACGCCGGCGCGCCGACGGCGACGAACGCGCTCGCACCGGCGATCCAGGCGATGCGCCGGGCGCGCGCGATGCGCACCGCGCCGATCGCCATGCCGATCATCGGCACCGAGGCGATGCCGAACGAGAACGCGATCGAGGTCAGCAAAAATTCCAGCCGCGCGCCGATGCCGTAGCCGGCGAGGATCGCAGTGCCGAACTTTGCCAGCATGTGGGTGAAGATCGAGATCGTCAGCACCGATTGCAGCGGCGAGAAGCAGGCGATGGCGCCGACCTTGAGGATGTCGAAGAACATCGCCCATTGGACCCGCAGCCCGCGCAGTTTCGGTACGATTCGGGCGCGGCCGGAGAACAGGTACCAGCCCATCACACAGATGTTCATGGAATAGGCGATCAGCGAGCCGGCCGCGACGCCGCGCATGCCGAACTGCGGCACGGGCCCGAGCCCGAGGCCCAGCGTGCCGCCAAGCACGACCTGCATGACCGCGGAATTCAGCATCAACAGCGAGGGCAGCTTCATGTTGCCGGTGCCGCGCAACACGCCGGCCATGGTGTTGAGCAGCCACGGCAGCACGGCCCCGCCAAAAAACACCTGTGTGTAGGCGATCGCATGCGTCAGCACATCCCCGCGTCCGCCGAGCATTTCCAGAACGCGCGGCCCGAAGATCAGCATACCCAGCATGAAGACGAGGCCGAAGGTGATGCCGATCAGCAGTGCATGTGCGGCGAGCGTGCCGGCGCGCTCGCGGTCGCCTGCGCCGAGCGCCCGCGCAATGGCCGACGCCACGGCGCCGCCCATGGCCCCGCCGGACATCGTCATGGTCAGGATCACTGTCGGAAACACCAGCGCCATTGCGGCTAGCGCCTCGACGCCGAGCCGACCGATATAGGAGGTCTCCGCGATCACCACACAGGTGCCGGCCGACAGCGCGACCACGTTCGGCCAGGCGAGGCCGAGCAGCGTGCGCAGAATCGGCCCGTCCATCAGCGCGCTTCGTACCGGCCGCGGAGGCGGCGGCAACGGACGCTCTTGTTCATCGACCGGGATTTCGGCGATGTCGGACATGTCCTCTCCCGGGCGCAGGCCATTCGCGGCGCGGCAATGCGTAGGTGTGCCAATAAATTTCTTCGCGCGGAAGGCGCGGCGACAGGCTTAGCACGGCATTTGCCGATTCCTCCTGCGCCGGATGCAGGCGTGCCCTGCGGCAGCGCATTTCAAGTGGTGGAATTACTCAATGGTCCACACCAGCGGCGGCCGACCGCCCGCTGTCGGGCGCAGGTGCACGCCGATGTGCCGCCCGCATCCGGCAGCGAGCCCCTCGAACAACCCTTCCAGCACCTTGGTGCAGGCGCGATGATAGTCGGCGACGTCATCCATCAGCTTCCAGCTCTGCTGACGAAATTCAAACGTGCCTTCCGATGCCGTCGTCTCGGCAGAGTCATCCTGCGCGGCAAACAGCGCATTCAGGAACGCTGCGAACTCGCTGGCGCCGCCGCGGCTCATTGCGAGCGCCGCTGCAACCTCGTCGAAATACTGCATCCCGATCAGCTTGCCCGTGAGATGCAGGAGATAGCCGGCGTCTTCCGGGCCGAACAATTGCACCATGACGGGCGCGGCGGTGCGCACATATTCCATCGCGTAGTTGCGGTAGGCTTTTTCCAGCCGCGGCTTCGGCCAGCTCGCGACGGGCAAGGCAGGCGCGGTCTTAGCGTCGAACAATGGCGCTTCCAGATGGCGCGCGAACACCAGGCGCTGGTCCACCTCGAGCGGGTGGTCGTACTGATGATAATAGCCTTCGAGCCCGTCCTGACCGTCGACGCTTTGCTTGGTGCAGACGAAGCCGAGCCTGAGATCGCCGAGCGCGACGCCATTGTTGGCGTGCCAGCCGCGCAGCATCGCGCGCGAGACCTCACCCGGCACGCCACAGATCGCGGTACCCTTCCAGATCCAGCGCGGCGGCGGATAGCGGATCCAGGCTTTGCAGTCGCTCTCATACATGTACTCGACATGCACGCCGCCGATCCAGTTGGAGAGATAGTGATATTGCGCGGCGGCCACCGCCGGCGGCAGATGACTGAGACCGAGCTTCTCGAGCCCCGGCAGGAAGCGCTCCTGCTGCTGGCGGCGAAACACGCGGAAGACGAATTCGGCAGCATCCGCCGTACCGCGCCGCGTGACGACGGTGAGGATGAGGCCGGTGAAGTAGGCGTGATAGAGGTCGGCGACCGCGCGCCAGCGCTTCCATTGCGCTTCTTGTGCTGCGTCTGATGCGGCGGTCATGTTCGCTCCCGATCGTTGTTTTGCGGGAGTGTGTCATCGCGGATGGGGTGACGCAACACGCCACAAGCTCGGTGTCATCACCCTGCGAAGACCGGGCGATCCAGTATTCCAGAGGCGCTTGTGATTGAGTCGAGAGGCCGTGGCGTACTGGATTCCCCGCCTTCGCGGGGAATGACAGCGGAGGGTGGGCTATTACTACACCCGGAAATGCTTGCTCAGCTTCAGCCCCTGCGCCTGGTAGTTCGAGCCGATGCGCTGGCCGTACATCGCGTCGGGGCGCGCCAGCATCTTCTCGTAGACGAGACGGCCGACGATCTGGCCGTGCTCGAGAATGAACGGCACTTCGCGCGAGCGCACTTCCAACACGGCGCGCGATCCCTGCCCGCCGGCGCCGGCATAGCCGAAGCCGGGATCGAAGAAGCCGGCATAGTGCACGCGGAACTCGCCGACCAGGGGATCGAACGGCACCATCTCCGCGGCGTAATCGGGCGGCACCTGCACGGCTTCCTTGGAGGCGAGGATGTAGAACTCGCCGGGGTCGAGGATCAGGCTGCCATCGGGACGCGCCGAGATCGGCTCCCAGAAATCCTCCACCGCATAGCCGGAGCGGCGGTCGACGTCGACGACGCCGGTGTGGCGCTTGGCGCGGTAGCCGACGAAGCCGTTGGCCTTCTCGCCGGAGAGGTCGACGGAGACGGCGACGCCGCCGGTGAGATCAGCATCGTCGAGATCGACCAGACGCTCGGTCGCATGCAGCGCCTCGAGCTCGTCGATGTTGAGGATGGCATCTCCGGTGCGGAAGCGCACCTGGCTCAAGCGCGAGCCCTCGCTGACCAGCACCGGAAACGTCTTCGGGCTGATCTCGGCGTAGAGCGGGCCGTGATAGCCGGCGCCGATCATGTCGAAGCGGCGGGTGCCGTCGGCGATGACGCGTGTGAAGACATCGAGCCGGCCGGTCGAACTTTTCGGGTTCGCGGCGGCGACGATCTCCGGCGGCAGCGCCAGGCTTTCCAAGAGCGGCACGATGTAGACGCAATTGGTCTCCAGCACCGCGCCATCGGTGAGGCTGAACTCGTGCAGCTTCAACTCGTCGATGCGCTCGGCGACGGTCGCGCCGGGACCGGGCAGGAAGCTGGCGCGAACGCGATACGCGATGTCACCGAGGCGGAGGTCGAGGCTCGCCGGCTGGATCTGGCTCTCGACGAAGTCATAAGCGGGCAGGATGAGGCCTGCCTCCGCCATCGCTGCGATCATGCGGTCGGGCAGGATACCATTGGCGTCGGCGGCAACCGTGAAGCTCAACCAGGGGTCCTCGTCGGGGGTCAAACGCATCCGGACATGCGGGAAATACTAGCCTTTTACGGCTATCCGATGGACGCCTTGACGGAAAGGCCATTGCGGAATATGAGCATCACTTATCCCGTGGTGATTTGAGCCGGCCGGCTTGCAGCCACGTTAAATAAGTCGCTAAACAGGCCGGGGACCTCTGTGATCCCGGCCCGTGGAAGTTATCCAGGCCGGTTTTTTTGTGACCATTTTCGATGGTCACGCAGAGGAGGTCCTATGTCGAAGTCCCCGGCGTCCACCACGCAATACCGTCCTGAAACCCGTCTGGTTCATTCCGGCACCCTGCGCTCGCAATATGGCGAGACGTCGGAGGCGCTGTTCCTGACCCAGGGCTATGTCTACAACAGCGCCGAGGAGTGCGAGGCGCGGTTCAAGGGCGAGGACCCCGGCTTCATCTATTCGCGCTACTCCAACCCCACCATCGCGATGTTCGAGCGCCGCATGATCGAGCTCGAGGGCGCCGAGGCGGCGCGCTCGGCCGCAACCGGCATGGCCGCGGTGACGACCGCGATCCTGGCGCCGCTGAAGGCCGGCGATCACGTGGTCGCCTCGCGCGCCCTGTTCGGCTCGTGTCTCTACGTCATCCAGGACTTGCTGCCGCGCTACGGCATCGAGACCACGCTGGTGGACGGGGCCGATCTCGACCAGTGGCAGCGTGCGCTCAGGCCGAACACCAAGACGTTCTTCCTGGAAAGCCCGACCAATCCGACGCTCGACGTGCTCGACATTCCCGGCATTGCCGAGATCGCGCACGGCGGCGGCGCGCGGCTCGTCGTCGACAACGTGTTTGCGACACCGATCTGGCAGAGCCCGCTCGCACTCGGGGCCGACGTCGTGGTCTATTCCGCGACCAAGCACATCGACGGCCAGGGCCGTTGTCTCGGCGGCATCATCCTGTCGTCGGAAGCGTTCATCGCCGAGCACATCCACAATTTCATGCGCCAGACCGGCCCGTCGATCTCGCCGTTCAACGCGTGGGTCCTGCTCAAGGGCCTGGAGACGCTCGGCGTACGCGTGCGTGCGCAGACCGAGACGGCGGGACGCATCGCCGACGTGCTGGCGAGCCATCCGAAGATTTCGCGCCTGGTCTATCCCGGCCGCGCCGACCATCCGCAGGCAGCTCTCGTGAAGAAGCAGATGCGCGGCGGCTCGACGCTGGTCGGCTTCGAGGTCAAGGGCGGCAAGCAGGGCGCGTTCCGCGTGCTCAACGAGCTCAAGCTTGCAAAAATCTCGAACAATCTCGGCGATGCCAAGAGCCTCGTCACGCATCCGGCGACCACGACGCATCAGCGCCTCAAGCCGGAAGACCGCGCCGCGCTCGGCATCAGCGAGGGCTTCATCCGCTTCTCGGCGGGGCTCGAGCATGCGGATGATCTGATCGAGGATCTGACCGCGGCGCTGGAGAAGGCGTGAGGCTCTTACCCTCCCCTGGAGGGGGAGGGTCGATCGCGCGAAGCGCGAGCGGGGTGGGGTGATCTCTCCAAGCGGGCAGTATTCGATGCGGAAGCACCGTCACCCCGCCCCGCTCCGCATTCCGCTTCGCTGCATGCGAAGCGACCCTCCCCCTCCAGGGGAGGGTGAGCGAAGCTCACATCGGCCGATACGTCCGCACATCAGCCGGCACATTCACGCCGAGCTTGATCTGACCGACGGAGCGGATGATGTCGTCGCCGAGGAGCTGGGCGAAGCAGGCATAGCCCCAATCGTTCATGTGCAGGCCGTCGGCGATCACGAAACTCTCGACCGGGATCGATTGCTTCTCGTGCCAGTCGCGCATCACCTCGAAGCGGGGGAAGATGCCGACGTGACGAAGCTCGGCGACCTTGCCGAGCAGCTGCACCATCTTGCCGGCGCTCTCCTTGCGCTGGTTCACGGCCGGCGAGTATTGCGGATCGACCAGCACGATGTCGGCCCCGCCGGCGGCCTGGATGCGGGAGATGCCGTCCTCGACCATCTTGGCGGTGTCACCGGGATCGAGATTGCGCAGCACCGCATTGGTGCCGACCTGCCAGATCACGAGATCCGGATGCACGTCGATCACCTCCTTCTGGAGGCGCTTCATCATCTCGGGCGCGTCCTCGCCGCCGACGCCCGCATTGATGACGGTGATGTCGGCGCTCGGATATTGCCGCCGGAGCTGCGCGGCGAGGCGGTTCGGATAGTTGAAATCGGGCGAGCTCGCGCCATAGCCTGCCGTCGACGACGAGCCGAACGCAACGATCGCGACGGGTTTGCCGGCGGCGAGCTTGCCCGCGACATGCGGCAGCGAGCCCATCGTCTTCGCGCCGCCCTTCGGTGCGAGGCAAGGCACGCGGCTGAAAATGTCGCCGGCGGATTTCGCGACCTGCTTCACCTTGTCGATGGCGCGCGCGGTCACGCCGCGCTGTTCGGGGGACGTCACGGCGACGGTGGTCTGGGAGGGCGAAGCGGGAGCCGGACTAGCGGCCTGCTGCGGCGCGGGCGTTGCCTGCATGGCCTGCGCCTGCACCGGTGCCAGCGACACCGGCGTCAGCAACAGCAGAGCCGCCGCGGGGGCAGCCAGCCACGCCGTCAGGCAAAAAGGGCGGAGAGAACTCATTAACGCTAGACCTCAATTTTGCTGCTCAGCCGGCCCCAGATGGGCTGCGTCGATCACGAACTGTGCCAACGCCCGGCCAAGGCAATCATGGACCTGTTTCGCCAGCTCTGGCCCGCGGGACGGGCTGAACAGGTCGAACTGACCCTGATCATTCCACTGCCGCATGATCGCGAAACGGTCGAACAGCGGGATGTCATGCTCCTGCGCCACCACCCGCATATTGTCGAGATAGGGCGGCACCGAGATCATGGTTTCGGTACGTGGGCTGTACTGCAAGTTCATCAAGACGACGTCAGCCCCTGCTTTTTGCAACGCGGAAACCCCTCCGGTCACCGCCCCGCGAAAATCATCGGGATCAATCGCTCGGATAGCATCGACAGTCCCGGTCTGCCAGATGACCAAAGTAGGCCTTTTTGCTTCCATCAGCTTAACGAAGGTGGTGGCCGCTTCCTCGGCCGTCTTCTTGCTCTGTATTTCTACGGAGACATGCACGGCCTCCGACGGCAGCAGCCTGTCCTTCAAAATGGCCTGCATGCGCGCCGGATAGGAGCTGTCCTCCGAGGCCGGAATCGTGGTCGAACGGCTGCCTATGACCAGGATTTCCAGCGGTTTGCCGGCCTTGATGGCGTCGGCGACCCTGGGAAGCTGGCTTTCAGTGGTGAGCAGATAGGATGGCAATTCGCAGGCCGGGGGTGCGGCCGGAGCAGTCGACGCAGCATCGCCCGCGCGCGCCAGGGGCGCGGCGAGGTTACCGCACAGCAGGACCAGGCTCAGGAGAACCTTCGCCTTCATCAGCCCCCTCCCGCCAGATCGGCGTTGCCGACGGCGTTTTTGGTTTTCGCACCGCTCTTGTCAGCCACGCGCTTGTACCACGAAATCACCCAGGCAACGCCCCACATGATCAGGATTCCGGAGAGACTAATCAGCGCATGCATGGCTGCGCCGCCGGAGACTTCGGCCAGGATGAAATGGCCGGCGAAGGCGAGGAAGACGCCGAGACAGAAGATCTCCAGGGAATGCTGGCCGCAGAGGATCAGCGGCCGCAGCCAGGGCGATTTCAGGCCCGGCCATTCCCGGGGCAGGAAGCGAACGGTGAGTGCGGCGAACGCCAGGAAATGCGTGAAGCGCAGCACGTCGAGATCGGCCTTGTCGATCGGATACATCCACTGCTCGAGCCGCTTCGGCATGAAGTGGGAGAGCTGCGGCACATACCAGGTCAGCGTCACGTAGAACGCCGCGACCAGATAGGCGATCGAGATCCACATCGTGACGCGGGACGCCAGGATGCGCGACATGCGTCGCGCACCTCCGAGCGCACACCATGCACCGAAGACGAAAAGCAATTGCCAGGCGAAGGGATTGAACGCCCAGAAGCCGTTCGGATAGGCCGACAGATAGAGGTCGTATTCCCAGGTCACCGCGTAGAGCACGACCGAGAGGCCGAGCGTCACGTCGGGCCGCCATTTCATCAGCCACAAGATCAAGGGCAGCGCCAGCATCAGCACGATATAGAGCGGCAGCACGTCCATGTTGACCGGACGAAAGCGCAGCAGCAGCGCCTGCACAATCGTGACGTCCGGCTGCTTGAGGAAATCCATGATGCCCATCTCTTCGGTGTAGAGCGGGTTCTCGAACCTGGTCGCAACGTAGGAGATTTCGGCGAGGAAGATCGTGAACAGAAAGACGTGGGCGACATAGATCTGCCAGACGCGCCGCAGGATGCGCGCGGTGGCGACGACGAAGCCGCTTTCGAGCATGGCACGACCGTAGACGAACGCCGCAGTATAGCCGGAGATGAAGATGAAGATCTCGGTAGCGTCGCTGAAGCCGTAATTGCGGATCGTGAACCAGGTCAAAAGGCTCGGCGGCAGATGGTCGACGAAGATCAGCCACAGCGCGAGCCCGCGGAACAGGTCGAGCCGGAGCTCGCGCTCGCCGATGGCGGGCAGCGTGATGGCCGGCGCGGCGGAGCGCGGCTTCGCCTCCGCAGGTCTGGCCTCCGCAGGCTTGCCGGTTCCCGCGATCGTCGATCCCGTCACTTGGTCGGCAATGGTCATCGGGGGTTCGAAACCCTTCCGCAAATCGCGACGTATCAAGGAGTGTACAGGTCCGGCCGTCGTCTCGCAAAGCGGCCGGATCACATTGGGATCTACTTCCTCGGTAATTCTGGCGGCACGATGTCGCCAAAACCGCCTGCGGCCGTTGGTTCCCGGCCGGGTTTTCGTTATGATGGCAGCCATGTATCGCGCCGTGACCCGCCAGATCGAAGTGACCGTCGAGCCGAACTTTGTTCCGGAGCAGTCGTCGGCCGACCGCTCCCGCTATTTCTGGTCCTACACCATCGTCATCACCAATTCCGGCGACGAAACCGTGCAGCTGAAGACGCGACACTGGATCATCACCGACGCCACCGGCCGCCAGCAGGAGGTCAGGGGCGAGGGCGTCGTCGGCGAGCAGCCGACCCTGGCTCCCGGCGAGCGCTTCGAGTACACCTCCGGCGTGCCGCTCGCGACCGCCTCGGGTTTCATGACCGGCCGCTACCAGATGGTCAGCGAAAGCGGCGAACGCTTCGAGATCGACGTGCCGACGTTCTCGCTGGACAGCCCGGACAACAAGCGGGTGTTGAACTAGGGCGCGCCGAGATCGTCGCAACACTTGCAGCCGTCATGCCCCGCGAAGGCGGGGCATCCAGTACGCCGCAGCCTCTCGGCTCAATCACTGCCGTCTCGGAGTACTGGATCGCCCGGTCAAGCCGGGCGACGACACCAAGTGTGTGGCTCGCAATGACGAAGGATGCGATGCCTACGCACCCTCGACGCCCGCCTCGGGCGGCGTGAACTGGTACACCGACGAGCAGAACTCGCAGGTCACCACGACCTTGTCGTCCT
The DNA here is from genome assembly GCF_059512345.1 of Bradyrhizobium sp. Unk1. NCBI lineage: Bacteria > Pseudomonadati > Pseudomonadota > Alphaproteobacteria > Hyphomicrobiales > Nitrobacteraceae > Bradyrhizobium > Bradyrhizobium sp. Unk1. The sequence goes on along the minus strand of NZ_JCAMOP010000037.1, from coordinate 48,295 downwards.
TGACCATGGCGGCGCGGTCGTCGGGCGAGAAGCTCTTCAGCATCGCGCCAACCGCATCGCGCGAGCAGGAGCATTGCGCCTTCAGGACCAGCGGATTGAACACGCGCACGCCGCGCTCGTGGAACAGGCGGAACAGCAGTCGTTCGCCGGAGAGCTCGGGGTCGATCAGCTCGACGTCTTCGACGGTCTCGACCAGCGAACGCGCCTCGACCCAGGCGTCGTCTTCGGCGACAGCATGCACCTCCGCGCCTTCGGGCGCATCGCCGGGATGCAAATCGGCCTGCCGCGCGCGCTCGGGCGCCTTCGGCAGGAACTGCATCAGCATGCCGCCGGCGCGCCAGCGATGCTTGCCGCCGTCGTTCGAGCGCCACTCCTCGCCGACCGCGAGACGCACGCGCGTCGGGATCTGCTCGGAGCGCAGGAAATATTCGTGGGCGGCATCTTCCAGGCTACCGCCGTCGAGCGCGACCAGACCCTGGTAGCGGCTCATGTCGGGACCCTGGTCGATGGTCATGGCGAGATGACCGTTACCGAGGAGCGTGCCGGAATCTTTTATCTCGCCGAGGCGCTCGGCATCGTAGCGCGCATAGGCGCGCAGGCGATCCGGCGCCATGTAGTCGACGACCAGGAACGACACCGGACCGTCGGTCTGGGCCTGGAGAATGAAGCGGCCCTCGAACTTCAGCGCCGAGCCGAGCAGCGTCGTCAGTACGATGGCCTCGCCGAGCAGCTTGCCCACGGCAGCGGGATAATCGTGCTTGGTCAGGATCTCGTCGAGCGCGGGACCAAGCCGCACCAGGCGGCCACGCACGTCGAGCGCGTCGACCTCGTAAGGCAGCACGGCGTCATCGATGGGAACCGCTGATGGCGCGCGAACCGGGCCTTCAGGCCCGGTATTCATGTCAGGGGATTGGGAAACCATGGCGCTTTATCTGGGGTCGATGGAGGAAAATGGAAGAGGGCGCAAGGGTGGTGTGTTCCGGATGCACTTATGATCGCACAGGATCCTGCAAATTCGATGTCGTCCCGGGGCGCGCGAAGCGCTGATACGGGACCCATAGCCACAGGATTACGCGATAGCCCGCGTAGCCCGGATGGAGCGTAGCGCAATCCGGGACCACTCCAACTGCGGACACAAACCCGGATTTCGCTGCGCTCCATCCGGGCTACAAGTGAGATTACTTCACCGCGTCAAAGCACCAGGCCAGAATGCCCTTCTGCGCATGCAGGCGGTTTTCGGCCTCGTCGAACACGACCGATTGCGGGCCGTCGATCACCTCGTCCGTGACTTCCTCGCCGCGATGGGCGGGCAGGCAATGCATGAACAGCGCATCGGGCCTGGCCAGCGACATCAGCTTCGCATTGACCTGATAGGGCTTGAGCACGTTGTGACGGTGCTCGCCCTCCTTGTCGCCCATCGACACCCAGGTGTCGGTGACGACGCAGTCGGCGCCCTTCACGGCGGCCTCGGGATCGGTGCCGAGCACGATCGGCGCGCCGGTGGCCTTGATGAAGTCCCGCATCACCTTTTTCGGCGCAAGCTCCGGCGGCGTCGCGACATTGAGCTTGAACTTGAAACGCTCGGCGGCATGCGCCCAGGACGCCAGCACATTGTTGTCGTCGCCGGTCCAGGCCACCGTCCTGCCCTCGATCGGGCCGCGATGCTCTTCGTAGGTCATGAGGTCGGCCATCACCTGGCAAGGGTGCGAGCGCCGCGTCAGGCCGTTGATGACGGGCACCGTCGCATATTCCGCCAGCTCCAGCAGGGCCTCGTGATTGAGGATGCGGATCATGATGGCGTCGACATAGCGCGACAGCACGCGCGCCGTGTCGGCGATGGTCTCGCCGCGGCCGAGCTGCATCTCGGCGCCGGTCAGCATGATGGGCTCGCCACCGAGCTGGCGCATGGCGACGTCGAACGAGACGCGGGTGCGGGTGGAGGGACGCTCGAAGATCATCGCCAGCGTCTTGCCTTCCAGCGGCTTCACCGGCTGGTGCGCTTTCTGCTTCGCCTTCATGGCGGAGGAGGCCGCGAGCATGCTCTTGAGCTCCGACAGCGGGAGCTCGTTGATATCCAGAAAGTGCTTCGGGGACTTGCTCATCAGCTTGCCGCCCGCTTGGTCTGACTGGACGAGATCGCGGCGCAGGCGCGTTCGAGCCGACCGACGCTGTCCTCGATTTCGGCTTCGGTGACGATCAAGGGCGGCAGGAAGCGCACGACATTGTCGCCGGCGCCGACCGTGAGCAATTTCTCGTTGCGCAGCGCCGCGCCGAGATCGCCTGACGGCACCACGGCCTTGATGCCGATCAGAAGGCCTTCGCCGCGCACTTCGCTGACGATGTCAGGATAACGATCGATCACGGAGGCGAGCTTCTGCTTGAGCAGCAGCGACATCTTCTGCACGTGATCGAAGAAGCCGGGCTTGAGCATGACGTCGAGCACGGCGTTGGCAGCCGAGATCGCGAGCGGATTGCCGCCGAAGGTCGAGCCGTGCGAGCCGGGCCCCATGCCGGCAGCCGCGTCCGCGGTCGCCAGCACCGCGCCGATCGGGAAGCCGCCGCCAAGCGCCTTGGCCAGCGACATCACGTCAGGCGTGACGCCGGTGCGGCGATGCGCGAACAGATCGCCGGTGCGGCCCATGCCGGTCTGCACCTCGTCGAACGCGAGCAGCAGACCCTTCTCGTCGCAGAGCTGGCGCAACGCCCTCAGGAAGGCGGGCGTTGCCGAACGCACGCCGCCCTCGCCCTGGATCGGCTCAATCAGGATGCCGGCGGTCTGCGGACCGATCGCCTTCTTGACGGCTTCGATATCACCATGCGGGACCTGGTCGAAGCCGTCCATCGGCGGGCCGAACCCCTCGAGATATTTTGCCGAACCGGTCGCGGCGAGCGTTGCCAGCGTGCGGCCGTGGAAGGCGCCTTCGAAGGTGATGATGCGGTAACGTTCCGGATGCCCCTTTGAGAAGTGATGATGGCGGACCAGCTTGATCACACCTTCCAGCGCTTCAGCGCCGGAATTGCAGAAGAACACGAAGTCCGCGAAGCTTTCATTGCACAGACGCGCGGCAAGCTTCTCGCCGTCCGGGCTCTGGAACAGGTTCGACATGTGCCAGAGTTTGGTGGCCTGCTCCTGCAACGCCTTGACCAACGCAGGATGAGCATGGCCGAGCGCATTCACCGCCACGCCCGAGGTGAAATCGAGATAGCGATCGCCGTTGGTCGCAATCAGCCAGCAGCCTTCGCCGCGCTCGAAACCGAGGTCGGACCTGGCGAAAACGGGGAGCAAGTGCGGCGCTGCGCTGTTAGTCATGACGATCACTTGAATGTTGCGGACGGTGTGAGCGTGCATTGCGCAACGCACCATTGACCGGCCCGGAAAACGAAACGTGCCGCCTTTTAAGGGCGGCACGCACGACTATCTTATGCCTGGTGAAACCGGTGTCAATGCCGCCCGGAAAGCCTCGCGAAACGCAGAATCCGTAGTCTTGCGGTGTCGATTTTGCGTATTTCCGCCACGGAACATGTGGAAGCGAGTCGGCGGACTCTTGCGCGTGAGTCACGCCATATTGTAGCGTTTGGCTTGTCAGATACGACATCTCGTGCAGCAGTTCTGATCCTCTAAGTCCTCATGTACCGGCGTAAGCGTTCGGGCGCATCTGGCGCGCCCGGCGAGCCTTAAGGGATTCTGGCGGCACGGGTTTTTCGAAGCTTAGGCATTCGCCGTGCGGCCGCCAGGATGGCAGGCGCCGGCGAAGGAAAGGGTGCAATGACCGTTTTGACCTGGTCGGATGATCGCGTCGAGCAGCTGAAAAAGCTCTGGGAGGCCGGACTTTCGGCCAGCCAGATCGCCGCTGAACTCGGGAATGTGACCCGCAATGCCGTGATCGGCAAGGTGCACCGGCTCGGCCTGTCGGGCCGCGCCAAGAGCCCTTCATCGGCAGCGCCCCGGCCGCGCAAGGCGCGCCCCGCCCAGCACATGATGCGGGTGACCCGCCCGATCGCGCGCGGCAACACCGCGCTGGCGCAGGCCTTCGAGGTCGAGGTCGAGGCCGAACCGGTCACCTACGACAACGTCGTGCCGATGAGCCAGCGGCTGTCGCTGCTGGAGCTGAACGAGGCCACCTGCCACTGGCCGGTCGGCGATCCCTCGAGCCCGGATTTCTTCTTCTGCGGCGGCAAGGCGCTCTCCGGCCTGCCCTACTGCGCCCAGCACTCGCGCGTGGCGTATCAGCCCGCGGCCGATCGCCGTCGCGCGCCGGCGAAGCCGGGTCCGCGCTGAGTTAGCTCCAGACAACCTTGTCCCGGCACAGGGCTGGGACGATCGAGCAAGAAAAAAGCGCGCCACCCGGCGCGCTTTTTGTTTGCTGGCTTGCGGCGGACCCTACGCCTGCTCCGCCTTCGCAAAGCGATCGTCCAGTGCGTAGCCCGCGCCGCGGACGGTGCGGATCGGGTCCTGCTCGCGGCCGAGATTGAGCAGCTTGCGCAGGCGGCCGATATGGACGTCGACGGTGCGCTCGTCGATGTAGATGTCACGGCCCCAGACGCTGTCGAGCAGCTGCTCGCGCGAGAACACGCGGCCGGGATGCTCCAGGAAGAACTCCAGCAGGCGATATTCGGTTGGACCGAGATCGATCGGCCGGCCCGAACGCGCCACGCGGCGCTTGTCGCGGTCGAGCTCGATGTCGCCATAGGCGAGCACCGTGGCGAGCCGCTCCGGGCTGGCGCGCCTGAGCAGGCCCTTCACGCGTGCCAGCAGCTCCGGCACCGAGAACGGCTTGACGATGTAGTCATCGGCGCCGGTCGCAAGGCCCCGCACCCGCTCGCTCTCCTCGCCACGCGCGGTGAGCATGATGATCGGGAGCTGCTTGGTCTCGGGCCGGGTGCGCAGCCGCCGGCACAGCTCGATGCCGGAGAGGCCCGGCAGCATCCAGTCGAGCACGATCAAATCGGGGATGTGCTCCTTGAGGCGGGTGTCGGCATCGTCGCCGCGCATCACCGTCTCGACGTCATAGCCGTCGCCTTCGAGGTTGTAGCGGAGAAGCTCGGTGAGAGCTTCCTCGTCCTCAACCACCATAATGCGTGCGCCCATGGTGTCGTCGCTCCTTAAGTGTTCGGGACCGTCGTGGCGAAGGTCGTCATGTCGCCCTTCGGCCGCTTGTCGGTGATCGCCTGGCCCTCGATCATGTAGAACACGGTCTCGGCGATGTTGGTGGCGTGGTCACCGATGCGCTCGATGTTCTTGGCGCAGAACATCAGATGGATGCAGAACGAGATGTTGCGCGGATCCTCCATCATGTAGGTGAGGAGCTCGCGGAACAGCGAGGTGCAGATGGCGTCGACTTCCTCGTCGCCCTTCCACACCGCCATCGCCGCCGGCAGATCGTGCGCGGCATAGGCATCCAGCACCGACTTGACCTGCTGCTGCACGAGGTCGGTCATGTGCTCCAGGCCGCGGAACAGCTTGAGCGGATGGAAATCGGTCTCCAGCGCCGCGACGCGCTTGCCCATGTTCTTGGCGAGGTCGCCGATCCGCTCGAGATCGGTCGCGACGCGCATGGCGCCGACGATCTCGCGCAGATCCACCGCCATCGGCTGGCGGCGCGCGATGGTGAGCACGGCGCGCTCCTCGATCTTCTTCTGAAGCGCGTCGAGCTCGGCGTCGATGGTGACGACACGCTGGCCGAGCGCGACGTCACGGCGGATCAGCGCGTCGACGGAATCGACGATCATGCGCTCGGCGATGCCGCCCATCTCGGCGACCAGGCGCGTGAGCTCCTGGAGGTCGGTGTCGAAGGCCTTTGCGGTATGTTCAGAACCCATGTTCCGTCTCCTCAGCCGAACCGGCCGGTGATGTAATCCTGCGTGCGCCGGTCGGTCGGCGACGTGAAGATCTTGCTGGTGTCGTCGAACTCGATCAGCTCGCCGAGATACATGAAGGCGGTCTTGTCGGAGACGCGCGCCGCCTGCTGCATGTTGTGGGTGACGATCGCGATCGTGTAGTTCTCGGACAGCTCCTGGATCAGTTCCTCGACCTTCGCGGTCGAGATCGGGTCGAGCGCCGAGCAGGGCTCGTCGAACAGGATCACCTCGGGCCGCACCGCGACCGTGCGGGCGATGCAGAGGCGCTGCTGCTGGCCGCCGGAGAGCGACAGGCCGGAGGCGTTGAGTTTGTCCTTGACCTCGTTCCACAGCGCGCCGCCGCGCAGCGCCTTCTCGACGCGGTCGTCCATCTCGGACTTCGAGATCTTCTCGTAGAGACGGATGCCGAAGGCGATGTTTTCGTAGATCGTCATCGGGAACGGCGTCGGCTTCTGGAACACCATGCCGACGCGGGCGCGCAGCAGATTGAGGTCCAGCTTGGGGTCGAGGATGTTGGTCTGGTCGAGCATGAGCTGACCGGTGACGCGCTGGCCCGGATAGAGGTCGTACATCCGGTTGAAGATGCGCAGCAGGGTGGACTTGCCGCAGCCCGACGGACCGATGAACGCCGTGACGCGGTTGGTGCCGAGCGCCAGATTGATGTTCTTCAGCGCGTGGTGCTCGCCATAATAGAAGTTGAGGTTGCGCACCGTCACCTTGGCCGGGGCTTCGGGCAGCACCGGCGCCTGGGGCAGGCCACCGGCCGCGCTCATCGATACGGAAAGCTCACTCATTTTGCGGTCCTCTCGGCGCCAAGGATGCGCGCACCAATATTCAGGGCAAGAACGGTCAGGGTGATCAGCAGCGCGCCGCTCCAGGCAAGCTGCTTCCAATAGGCGTAGGGGCTCTGCACGAAGTTGTTGATGGTGACCGGCAGGTTCGCCATCGTCTTGTTCAGGCCGAGGCTGAAGAACTGGTTCGACAGCGCGGTAAAGAGCAGCGGCGCGGTCTCGCCGGCGACGCGGGCAGTCGCGAGCAGCACGCCGGTGATGAGACCCGATCGGGCGGCACGATAAGCAATGCGCTTGATCACCAGCGAGCGCGGCAGCCCGAGCGCGGACGCCGCCTCGCGCAGCGCGTTCGGCACCAGCAGCAGCATGTCCTCGGTGGTGCGCAGCACCACCGGGATGACGATGACGGCGAGCGCGAGCGCGCCTGCGATCGCCGAGAAGCCGCGCATCGGCACCACCACCGCGCCGTAGATGAACAGGCCGATGATGATCGAGGGCGCCGACAGCAGGATGTCGTTGATGAAGCGGATCACCGAGGTCAGGCGGTCGTTGCGGCCGTACTCGGCGAGATAGGTGCCGGCGAACAGGCCGAGCGGCGCGCCGATGCCGACGCCGAGCACGGTCATGATGATCGAGCCGACGATGGCGTTGCGCAGGCCGCCTTCGGTCGAGCCCGGAGGCGGCGTGTCCGCGACGAAGAGCTCCAGGTTCAGACCGGCGATGCCGTTGTAGAGCAGCGTGATCAGGATCAGCGCAAGCCAGGTGACGCCGAAGGCGGCGGCGCCCATGCAGAGCCCGCGAACAACGATGTCCTTGCGGCGGCGGCGTGAATAGATCGGGTTCATGGCGCTAGTTCCCCGCCTTCTTTTCCAGCCGCATCAGCATCAACCTCGCCGCTGCGAGCACGAAGAATGTCAGCACGAACAGCAGCAGGCCGAGCAGGATCAGGCCGGACTGGTGCAGGCCGTCGCTCTCGGCAAACTCGGATGCGATCGCCGCCGAGATCGTGGTGCCCGGGGCGAAGATCGAGGAGGAGATCCGGAACGAGTTGCCGATGATGAAGGTCACGGCCATGGTCTCGCCGAGCGCGCGGCCCAGCGCCAGCATGACGCCGCCGATGACGCCGACGCGGGTGTAGGGGATCACCACGCTGCGGACGACTTCCCAGGTGGTGCAGCCGACGCCGTAGGCGGCTTCCTTCAGCACCGGCGGCACCGTCTTGAACACGTCGACCGAGATCGAGGTGATGAAGGGCAGCACCATGATCGCGAGGATCAGCGCGGCGTTGAACAGGCTGAGATAGGACGGGGGACCTGCGAAGATGGCGCCCAGCACGGGGACGCCGTCGAAGATCTTGATCATGAAGGGCTGGAAGGTGTTGGCCAGGAACGGGCCCAGCACGAAGAAGCCCCACATGCCGTAGATGATCGAGGGGATGCCGGCGAGCAGCTCGATCGCCATGCCGATCGGGCGGCGCAGCCATTGCGGGCAGAGCTCGGTGAGGAAGATCGCAATGCCGAGACCCACGGGAATGGCAATCAGCATCGCGATGAAGGAGGTCACGAGCGTGCCGTACATCGGTCCGAGCGCGCCGAGCACCGGCGGATCGGCGGACGGCGCCCAGCGCTGCGTCCACAGGAAGGAGAGGCCGTATTCCTTCATCGCCGGGAAGGCGCCGACGATCAGCGAAATGATGATGCCGCCGAGGATCAGCAGCACCGAGATCGCGGAAAGCCGCGTGATCCAGTAGAAGGTGACGTCGCCGAGCTTGAAGGCGCTCAAGGCCTTGGCGCGGTCATACGGTCCGGCGTCGTCGATTATATCGCTCTGAACGGCCATCTCTGCCACGCCGATCCCCTGTGCCCGTTTGATATACGCTTGTTGTCGGTCTTGTTGTTGGTGTTGCGCTCCGGATGCGGCGCGAGGCCGATCCGGAGCGGAGGTCTTGTGAGATTCCGGCGCCCAGTCCGGGACAAGAGCGCTTAGCTCTTGATCTCGGCAGCCCAGGTCTTCTCGATCAGCTGGACGACCGGGTCCGGCATCGGGATGTAGTCGAGCTCTTCAGCCGCCTTGCCGCCGCTCTTGAAGGCCCAGCGGAAGAACTTGATGGCTTCCTGCGAGGCTGCCTTGTCGGTGGCATCCTTGTGCATGAGGATGAAGGTCGCCGCCGTGATCGGCCAGGACTTGTCGCCGGGCTGGTCGGTCAGGATGACGTAGTAGCCGGGAGCCTTGGCCCAGTCGGCGTTGGAAGCCGCGGCCTGGAAGGCTTCGACCGTCGGCTGCACCGGCTTGCCGGCCTTGTTGACGAGACCGGTGTAGGTCAGCTTGTTCTGCTTGGCATAGGCGTACTCGACGTAGCCGATCGAGTTCTTGGTCTGGCTGATGTTGCCCGACACGCCTTCGTTGCCCTTGGCGCCGACGCCGACCGGCCACTCGACCGCGGTGCCCTCACCGACCTTGCTCTTCCAGTCCGCGCTGGCCTTGGAGAGATAGTTGGTGAAGTTGAAGGTGGTGCCCGAACCATCCGAGCGGCGGACCACGGTGATGGCGTCCGACGGCAGCTTCACGTTCGGATTGAGCTTCTTGATCGCGGCGTCGTCCCACTTGGTGATCTTGCCGAGATAGATGCTGGCCAGGGTCTCGCCGTCGAACACCAGCTCGCCGGGCTTCACGCCCTCGATGTTGACGACCGGAACGATGGCGCCCATCACCATCGGCCACTGGACGAGGCCGTCCTTCTCGAGCTGCTCGGCCTTGAGCGGCGCGTCGCTGGCGCCGAAGGTCACGGTCTTGGCCTGTATCTGCTTGATGCCGCCGCCGGAGCCGATCGACTGGTAGTTCAGACCGTTGCCGGTCTCCTTCTTGTAGGCGTCAGCCCACTTGGAATAGATCGGGAACGGGAACGTCGCACCGGCACCCGTAATGTCGGCAGCAAAGGCCGCCGTCGCCGATGCGGCGACCAAGCCGGCAGCGACGATCGTTTTGATGAAATTCATGGTGGTCTCCATACAGGGGAGCGAAGCGCCATCCGCGCCCGATCGCGCTCCCCGTGCCGCCCCTTTAGGAGCGGTCGGCTGTGCTTTTACGAAGGTTTCGTGACAGCTGGATGACACATACAAGCGTTTGAAATCGCTTGAATATCAGGTTAGAGTCGCGGTCTTCGCCTGGGGAAAACAGGCCGTGAAAACGGCACCCTGCTTGGGCACGCTCTCGATCAAAAGCCGGCCGCGATGGCGGTTAAGAATATGTTTCACCAGCGATAATCCGAGCCCCGTCCCGCCCTGCGACCGGCTGTCGCCGACGTCGACCCGGTAGAACCGCTCGGTCAGCCGCGGCAGGTGCTCGGGCGCGATGCCAGGGCCGAAATCGCGGACCATGACCCGGATTTCCTGAGTTCCATCAGTGGCTGCCGCGGCCGCCAGCGACACGATGACACGTCCGCCCGACGCCCCGTATTTGAGCGCGTTCTCAATCAGGTTCTCGAACAGACGGAGCAATTCCTCGCGATCGCCCGCGATCATCACCGGGGTCTCAGGCAGATGGGTTTCGACCTCGACCTGGCGCTCCCGCGCCAGTGGCTCGAGCCCGTCGGCGACCTGGAAGATGATCGGCAACAGGTCGACCAGGGTGTCGGGCCGCACATGGGCCGACAGCTCGACCCGCGACAGCGAGAGCAGATCGTCGATCAGGCGCGCCATCCGGGTCGCCTGGTTGTGCATGATGCCGAGGAAGCGCTCGCGCGCCTTGGGATCGTCCTTGGCCTGGCCCTGGAGCGTGTCGATGAAGCCCGACAGCGCGGCGAGCGGCGTGCGCAGCTCGTGGCTGGCATTGGCGACGAAGTCCGCGCGCATTTCCTCGACCCGGCGCAGCGGCGTCTGGTCGTGGAAGGTCATCAGCATGCATTTGTCGGCGCCGCCGAAGGAGGTCGGCACCGGCACCGGCGTGATGATCAGCTCCATCCAGCGATCGACCGGGACATGGTCGAGATAGGTCGCACGCCGCGGTTCGGTGGTGGCGATCGATTCACGCAGCGCCGTGATGATCTCCGGCGAGCGCAGCGCGAACTGGGCGAGCTCGTTCTTGCGCAGCGCCGGCGCCAGCTGGGCGGCGGCGGCATTGAGATGGATGACACGCCCGGCGCGGTCGAGCAGCACCGCCGGATCCGGCATGCCGGCGACGACCGCAGCCACCGCCGCGCTCTCGACCTGGTTGACGCGGCGGGTGTCGTCGCGCGAGGCGGCGTTGTCGTGCAGCCGCCAGGGGATCAGCGCCGCGGCCGCGATGCAGAGGAACACCGTCGCCGCCCGCATCACCGACAATTCGCCGAGCGAGACCACCACCGACAGCGCCAGCGCCGCGGCGATCAGGATGACGGTCGAGTGCCGCAGCCGGTCGGACCAGGGCTGCGCCGAGGGAGAAGATGGGGCGTCGATCGCCATCGGGGCGGGCTTCTCCTAAGGGGATGCGCCGGTCAGGCGCCGCTGTCGCTGCGCTCTCTCACATAGGCGGCTTCACGTGCCGGGCCGGGGTCGAGCTTGAGCGCCGCCTGCTGCAAGCGCTTCGATCGAGCGCCGATTATAACCTCGCGAAACGTCAGCAAGATTACAGATATGACGAAGGGGGAGAGATAATAGAGGACGCGGAACAGGAGCATGCCACCCAGCAGTTCCTCGCGATCCATCTGCCAGAGGCCGACCAGCATGGCGGCATCGAACACGCCGAGCCCTCCCGGCGAGTGGCTGGCGAAACCGAGCAGCGTCGCCGAGACGAAGATCACCGCCACCACGACGAAGCCGAGATTGGGCTCGTCCGGGACCAGCACGTACATCGCGAGCGCACAGAAGCCGAGATCGATGATGCCGATGGCGATCTGGAGCAGCGTCAGCGGTCCGCCCGGCAGCACCACGGTCCAGGGCCCGCGGCCGACCACCCGCGGCTGGGTCCAGACCCAGACCACATAGGCGACCAGCCCCACGATGATCATCATCGCCAGCATCCGGTTCAGCCAGGGCGGAAGCTGGTCGATCGAGGCCGCGGCTTCCGGATGGTAGGAGATGCCGAGGCCGAGCACCGCGGCATTGCCGAGCCAGAAGGTCAGGCCGGCGAGAAAGCAGATCTTTGCGACGTCGATCGCGTTCAGGCCATAGGCGGAATAAATGCGGTAGCGCACCGCGCCGCCGGTGAAGACGCTGGCGCCGACATTGTGGCCGATCGAATAGCTGGTGAAGGCGGCGAGCGCATTGATGCGGTAGGGCACATGGGCATGGCCGATCGCGCGCACGGCGAACAGATCGTAGAAGGTCAGGGTGAAATAGCCCGCGGCCACGAACAGCGCCGCCATCGCAATCTGGCTCGGCTCGGTGCTCTTGATCGCTTCGAGGACCTCGTTGACGTCGATGCCCCGCAGCATGTGGTAGAGCACATAGCAAGCGATGCCGATGACCGCGACGCTGATCACAACTCCAAGTTTATGCAGGACTTGCTTCTGGCGCAGAAACGTCATCGCCCTGCGTATGGCTTCCAGCATCTAGACCTCGAACAACGCTTCAGCGGCCAGGGCGGCCGGCGGACAGGCGGACGACGTACAGGCACTCAACGAACCCTTGCCGCCGGCTCCGGCATCGCGCGTGCCCCATGCCCCTCCACTAGCGCGTTTTGGGGCGGAGTGGAATTCAGCAATTCGAACAAAAACTCGTGCCTTCAATATTTTAGGCAGGGTTGCGGGCTCCTGATGCACGGATTGGCGCTTTCGGCGGCAAGACTGACGCGAATCTCCATGGCAATCCTGCGCAGGCGCCATGAAGTTTTGATGATTTCGACCGCACAATGTTCCGTCACGACTTAAGCCAACGTCAATCTATGGGCCGCCCCCGCCTGGCGAAAGAGGGCTGGCCGGAGCTGTTGTTCAGGGATTTCCGGCGGGCTGAAAGGCCGCGGCGACGGCCGTGGCCTCAGGGAGGCGATCAGATTCCGCCCCGGATCAGGGCCACACGGAAGTGACGGCGGCACGCTGCCGCAGCGCAGCAGCGGCCTCCTTGGCGCGCTTCTCGTAGCCGCAGGGACGGCAATAGATGATGGTCACGTCAGGCATCGCGCCCTCCTATCAGGCCGCGCGCTGCGGACGCACCGCCTCGATGCCGGCGATCCAGCCGGCGACGGAACGGCCGATCGCCTCGGGGTGATCCTCCTGGAGGAAGTGCAGGCCTGCTCCGAGGCGGACCAATGCGCAGTGCTTCAGCGAGGCCGCGAACCGCTCGGCAAATTCGGGCGCGACGAGCGCACCGGGCGTGCCCGAGAACAACAGCTTCGGATAGGACGATGCAGCGAGCGCGGCATGCGCGGATCGGAGCATCTGGTAGACGTCGGCGGGCTCGCCCGCGATCGGCAGCTCGCGGGGGAAGGCGAGAACGGGCCGGCGGCTCTCCGGCGTCGGGAATGGCGCACGGTAAGGCGCCATCTCGTCCTCGCCGAGCTTGCGGACGATCCCACCGGGCAGCACGCGTTCGACGAACGCGTTCGCCTCCAGGATCATCGCTTCGCCCTCGCCCTCCGTCCTGAATTTGCGGAACGCCGCCCTCGCCGCCTCGGCGTGATCCTGCTCCTCCGCGACCTCGGTGTGGTGAAAGTCCTGCCAGGTCGGCATCGGCCGGATGAACTCCATGAAGGCCAGGCCGCGCACGAAATCGGGCCGGCGCGCGGCGAGATGGAACGCGAGCGCGGTGCCCCAGTCCTGCGCGACGAGATAGGCCGATTTGATGCCGCGCTGTTCGATGAATGCATCGAGATAGCGGACGTGGTCGACGAAGCGATAGCCGATGTCGGGCTTGCCGGATTGGCCGAAGCCGACGAGATCGGGCGCGATGCAATGTGCGACCGGCGATACCAGCGGCAGGATGTTGCGCCAGATATGCGACGACGTCGGGTTGCCGTGCAGGAACAGGGCAGCGGGCGCATCGCGATCTCCCATCTCGCGATAGGCCATCGTGCTTCCCAGCACAGACGCTTTGCGAATCTCGATTTCGATTGGCTTGCTCATGTCAGCTCCCTGAAGACGGTTTGAAAGGCGATGGTCTTGAAACGTTCGAGGGCGTTGGGATTGCGGTCGACCTTCATGCGCAGGATCGCGCCCTGCCAGGATGCGAGCAGGAAATCGGCGAGATCTTCGGGCTCGAAATCGGATGCGATCTCGCGGCACGTCTGGGCGTCCCTGATGCAGGCGGCGAACGGCGTGCGCCACTCAGCGAAGATTTCGGCGAGACGCGCGCGCAGCATTTCGCTGCTGGCTGATGCCTCCAAGCTGAGATCTCCGATCAGGCAGCCGCGCCCATAGCCGTCGGCCTCCAGACGGCCGGTGATGATGTCGAGATAGCGGCGCAGCCGCGCGCGCGGCGTCAGCGAGGTGTCGTCGAGCGCCTCCGCGACCAGTCCCCTCGTGGTGTCGAAGTAGCGGTCGAGCACCTCGGAGGCGAACACCTCTTTGGAACGAAAATGGTTGGTGAAGGACCCCTGCGGCGCGCCGGCCGCGGCGGTGACATCACGCACGCTGGTGCCGTGATAGCCGGTCCGGAACATGACCTTCAGGCCGGCATCGAGGATGGCGTCTTTGAGTGAGGGCTTTGGCATGAGCGAATAATACGTACGTACGTATTATTGTCAAGCGCATTCTGATCGGCAATTTGCTTGCCGATCAGGCCGTTATTGCAATGTTGGATAGAGGCCCCGCCCTCCGAGCGAACCTGAATATCTAAGCCGCAGGCTGGCTCCGCGAGACCACCCTGTCGCGCAGCCAGGCGCCGATGGTGCAGCCGACGAGGTAGCAGGCGAACATGACCAGCCCGAGATCGAGCCAATAGCCGAAGCGGCCGGGCACCACATGCGCGAAGGAGGCAGCGACCAGGGCGGCAGCAAGCGCGCCGAGCCAGCGCGCGGTCACCTTCGAGGTGCCGTTGCCGCGCTGGACCACCGAGATCCAGCCCATGCAAAAGCCCAGCAGCAGCGAGCCGATCAGCCAGCCCAGATGGAACGAGACGAGATAGGGCATCGTCACCTCACCAGAAATTCGATGCGGCGGTTCTGCGCCTTGCCTTCGTCGGTGTCATTGCCGGCGAGGGGCTGCGTGGCGCCATAGCCAACCGGAGTGAAGCGGGTGGCCGGCAACCCGGCCTTGACCAGATAGTCGATCACGGCCTGCGCGCGCTTCTCCGAGAGAGCCTGGTTGAAGGAGTCCTCACCATCGGCATCGGTGTGCCCGGCCACCTCGATATTGGTGGTGGGGCAGCGCAGCGCCGTCTCGATCAGATGGTCGAGAATGCCGGCGGAATCCGGGTCGATGTCGGCGCGTTTCGTTGCGAAGCGGATCTTGCCCTTGTTCAGGAGCTCCGAGAACAATTGCTGGCAGACCGTGCCATCGACCGGACCCGCGGCAGGCTTCACCGTAATCTCCGGCTTGTACTGCCAGTTCTTCGGGAAGTCCTTGCCGAGGCCTGCGCGGATGTCGTTGGCGGCGCCCTCGTAGAGGGCATCGCCCGACAGCTTCACCTCGCGATCGGACACCACGAGCGTACCGGTCGACAGCCGCGACAGCGCGCCGAGCGCTGCGACCACGGCAGTATTGAAGGAGCCGGGTGCGCCGACGCTGGCCTTGAGATTGTCGACGACCTTTTCGGTGAAGAACTTTCGCGAGGCACTGGTTGCAATGGCCGCGTGCACGCTGTTGTCAGGCACGTAGCCCGTCAGCGTCACGGTCGCCGCGACCGGGTCCTTGTAGGCCTGGAAGATGTAGGGCGGCGCCTTGACGTCGTTGGCGGCGACCGAAAAGCCCTCGGGCAGGTTCTTGAGCGCGGCCGCGATCGCCTCACGGCCGCCGAGGTCGCGCGCCATGCCCGACAGATTAACCTTGGTGTCGGTGATCGTGATCTTGCCGTCCTTGAGCTTGCCGATCTGGTCGAGCAGCAGCATCGCGGCCGCCTCGAACCGCGGCGGCGCGCCGCGCGCGAGGCCCATCTGATCGGCGACCTCGGTCCCGTTGACCTCCTTGCGCGCGGCCTCGGTCAGGCGTGCCTTCATCGACGGCAGGGGCGCGGAGCCGGACAGCGTTACCCGCACCACGTCACGCTCGGCATTCCAGACGAAGGGCGTCGCTTCGGGAACAAGGCGGGTCCGGTCGTCGACCAGGCGCACGCCCGGGACGAGCTCGACCGCCATCACGGCATCGCGGCGCCCCTCCTCGGAAAAGGCGTCCGCGGCCAGGCTGACGTCCCGGCCGTCGACCGCGATCCGGGTCTTGTCCAGAACAGTCTCCTTGAGCGCCGCCGAGCTGCGGGCGGACAGGTCCGCCTCGACCGGCAAGGTATTATTCCAGGCCGCAAATCCCCACATGACGGCCAGGGGGATCAGCCCTGGCCACCATTTGCTGGCCCACCTGAAAAGCTTCTGCATTCAACGACCCGAACTCTGGAACCGGAGACAAAACAAACCCTTGGCGGGCTGTCAAACCGGAAATGATGCCCTTCCGAGGGCCATGCGTCGACAATTGGAATAACTTTTTCTTCAAGGGTTCTTCCGTAAGTTGAAAGTGGAATGCCAGAGTTCGCCAGCCGGTCATGAAACAACTCCGAAACAACGTCATCCGCGCAGGGCTGGGGGCACTCTATTTCAGCGGGGCGCACCACCTGTTGCGCCCGCTCTTGTCGGGCGTCGGCGCCATTTTCATGCTGCACCACGTGCGGCCGGCCCGCGAGGCCGCGTTCCAGCCGAACCGGCACCTCGAAGTCACCCCCGATTTCCTCCGCGCCACCCTGAGCCATTTGCGCTCGCGCGGGATCGACATCGTCAGCATGGACGAGCTGCATGAGCGGCTGGTGCAGGGCCGGTTCATCCGCCCCTTCGCCGCCTTCACCCTCGACGACGGCTACCGCGACAATCTCGAATTCGCGCTGCCGGTTCTGCGCGAATTTGACGCGCCCTTGGCCGTCTATGTCGCGAGCGAGTTTGCCGAGGGCACCGGACGTCTGTGGTGGACCGCGCTGGAGGCCGTGATCGCCAAGGCCGAACAGATTGACATCCAGATCGGCAATTCCGCCCTGCGGCTGGATGCAACGACCCCAGCCGCAAAACAAATGGCGTTCGACCGCCTGCACGATTGGCTGCGCGCGCTGCCGGGCGAACATGATCTCAAACGCGAGATCGAGGCGCTCTGCGCCAGATACGACGTCGACATGGCCGCACTGTGCCGCAGCCTGTGCCTGTCCTGGGACGAGGTGAGGGCATTTTCCGCCGATCCGCTGGTCACGATCGGCGCGCACACCATCAGCCATTGTAATCTGGCCAAGCAGAGCGAGGGGATCGCCGCGCAGGAGATGGCGGTCAGCCGCGCGCGGATCGAGCAGGCGCTCGGCCGTACCGTGCTGCACTTCGCCTACCCCTATGGCGACCGCGAAGCGGCCGGCGAGCGCGAATTCGCACTCGCTGCATCGGCCGGCTTCAAGACCGCCGTGACGACCCGGCCCGGCATGCTGTTCGCCGAGAACGCCGGCCACATGACCGCGCTGCCGCGCGTCTCGCTCAACGGCAATTACCAGGACGCGCGAATTTTGCCGGTGCTGACCTCAGGCGCCGCGACCGCGATGTGGAACGGCTTTCGCCGGATCGCCGCGGCCTGATCCATCACTCAGACCTCATCCTGAGGAGCGCTCAGTAAGAGCGACGGCGGAGATTGACTCCCCTCTCCGCCGCGCTCAAAACGGCGCCAACCAAGGGAGGCACCATGTTCAACGATCTGTTCTCGCTCAAAGGCCGTGTCGCGCTCGTGACCGGCGGCTCGCGCGGCATCGGCAAGATGATCGCGGCGGGCTTCCTCGCGCAGGGCGCGGCGAAGGTCTACATCACCGCGCGCAAGGCAGGTCCCTGCGAGGCGACGGCGAAGGAGCTCTCCGCCCAATATGACGGCGAATGCATCGCGCTGCCGATCGACATCTCGACCATCGAAGGCTGCGACAGGCTGGCCTCCGAGATCATCAAGCTGGAGCCGAAGCTCGACATCCTCGTCAACAATGCGGGTGCGGCCTGGGGCGCGGAGTTCGACGAATTCCCGGAGAGCGGCTGGGACAAGGTGATGGACCTCAACGTCAAGTCGCTGTTCTTCCTGACCAAGGCGCTTGCCGCACCTCTGCGTGCGGCGGCGTCGCACGAGCGGCCCGCCAAGGTCATCAACATCGCCTCGATCGACGGCATCTTCGTCAATCCGAGCGAGACCTATTCCTACGCCGCCAGCAAGGCCGCCGTGATCCACCTGACGCGGCGCATGGCGACGAAACTGATCAAGGACAACATCAACGTCACCGCGATCGCGCCGGGCGCGTTCAAGTCCGACATGAACCGCGCCGCGCGCGACCATGCGGACGAGGTCGCAAAGCGCATCCCGGCGCGGCGGATCGGAACCGATGAGGACATGGCCGGCGTGGCGATCTACCTCGCCTCGCGCGCGGGCGATTACGTGGTCGGCAACACCATCGCCGTCGATGGCGGCGTGGTCTATGCGAATGCGGGACTGGAGATTGCGGGGTAGGCGAGCTTCAGGAGAAGCCGTGCCGCACACTCCGCTGTCATGCCCCGCGAAAGCGGGGCATCCAGTACGCCGCGGCTTCTCGGCTCTAGAACGACCGCCTCTGGAATACTGGATCACCCGCTTCCGCGGGTGATGACAGCATTCGTGTGGCGCGAGCGTCGTCGTCTAACGTCTACGACTCGATCTTCACGTACTCGAAATCGCCGGGCTTGTTGTCGATGCCGACTTTCGGCGGCGAGATCCAGGAGGCGAACTTGCCGGTCTCGGTGACGGGCTGCATCAGCGAGGTGATGAAGTCGCCATCGGCGGTCGAGGGCAACCAATCATCCTTGCGCTTGGCCCAGGTAGCGTCGTCGATCAAAAGACCATCCGGCGTCGCATGGATGCCCTTGAACTCGCCGATGTGGCGGTGGAAGGCGACATTCGGCAGCGTCAGCTTGAAATCATAGCCCGCGGTGGAGATCACCTTGTTCCAGCGCAGCATGCCCTTGACGCAGTCCTGGCTGTAATCGTCGCGCAGGCGCATGTTGAGCGCGGTCAGCGCCGGCTCGTCGACGAGCTTGATCTCGCCGTTGATGAACTTGAGCACCGGATAGGTGGCGTTCTTGAGCTGGTGATCGTCGTCGATCTGGGTCTCGTGATAGCGGCCCTTGATGCCGGTGTTGAAGGCGTTGGCCGCGTTGGTCGAGACCTCCGAGCCGAACAGGTCGAGCGACAGCGTATAGTGCAGATTCAGCTTCTTCTGGATGGTCGGCAGGTCGATCACGCCGAGCGCACGGACCTTTGCGATGTCGGTGGGATCGGTGATGCCGGCTTCGCGCATCGCGTCACAAGTGCGCTGCACGACGCGGGTGATGCCGGTCTCGCCGACGAACATGTGGTGCGCTTCTTCCGTCAGCATGAAACGGCAGGTGCGCGACAAGGGATCGAAGCCCGACTGCGCGAGCGAGTGCAGCTGCATCTTGCCGTCGCGGTCGGTGAAATAGGTGAACATGAAGAAGGACAGCCAGTCCGGCGTGGCCTCGTTGAACGCACCGAGCATGCGCGGCGCGTCGGCATCGCCCGAGCGGCGGCGCAGCAAGTCATCCGCTTCCTCGCGACCGTCGCGGCCGAAGTACTTCTGCAGCAGATAGACCATCGCCCAGAGATGGCGGCCTTCCTCGACATTGACCTGGAACAGGTTGCGCATGTCGTAGAGCGAGGGCGCGGTCTTGCCGAGATGGCGCTGCTGCTCGACGGAAGCCGGCTCGGTGTCGCCCTGGATCACGATCAGGCGGCGCAGCATGGCGCGATACTCGCCCGGGACTTCCTGCCAGGCCGGCTCGCCAAAGTGCTCACCGAACGGAACGACGCGGTTCTCCTCCTGCGGCGCAAGCAGGATGCCCCAGCGATAGTCGGGCATGCGGACATAGTCGAACTTGGCCCAGCCGCGCGGATCGACGGAGTACGCGGTGCGAAGATACACCAGCGACTCCTGGAAGCCTTCCGGCCCCATGTCGCTCCACCAATCCATATAGCCGGGATGCCATCCTTCCAGCGCCTTCAGCACCTGGCGGTCTTCGGCGAGATTGACGTTGTTCGGAATCTTGGTCGAGTAGTCGACGTTCATGATGTTCATGGCCGTGCTCCTTGCTCCGTCTCGTGTCCCGGACGCAGTGCGGCGCGAAGTGCTGCACTGCTGAGCCGGGACCTATTGTCTGATCCTGTGGGTCCCGGTTCTGCGCGGCGTCACTTCGTGCCGCAGCGCGCCCGGGACACGAGAGTCATCAAACTCTCGTCATATCGAATTTCGGCTTCTGGCCGCTGCCGTAGCGGCGCAGTGCACCTTCCTCGCCGACCGCGTTCGGGCGCTGGAAGATCCAGTTCTGCCACGCGGTGAGGCGCGCGAAGATTTTTGATTCCATCGTCTCGGGGCCGACGAAGCGCAGGCTGGCTTCCATGCCGGTGAGGCTGTCGGGCGAGAAGCTGGCGCGCTCTTCCAGGAACACACGGACCTCGTCGTCCCAGTCGATGTCGTCGAGCGCGAAGGTGACGAGGCCGAGCTCTTCCGCCTGCTCGGCGTCGAGCGCGGTGCCCATGGTGGCTTCCGCACGCTCGACGTCGGACGGATCGGCCTGGAAGCGCGATTCCAGCCGGGTCAGGCCGTGGCTCATCGGATACGGACCGAAATTCATCGCGGAGAGTTCGATCGACGGCGGCGGACGGTTGTCGCCCTGACGCGTGCCGATCAGCATGTAGGAGCGGTCGGCAGCGAAGACGAGCTCGGCGAGCGTACCGGCAAAGCAGGAGCCGGGCTCGACCAGCGTCACCAGCGTGCGCGAGGTGACGTCGATGCGCTTCAGCACGCGCTTCCAATAGTGCCTGATTTCGTTGACCAGCCAGTGCGCCTTGTGGGCATCGAGGAAGGCATCGGATGCCAGCACGTGGGCGCGGTCGCCATGGCTCTTGAACACCAGCATCGCAATCTCGAGCTCGTTGATGCGCAGATGCAGGATGGCGTCGTCGAGCTCGCGCGCGACCTGGAGCGGCCAGAACGATGACCCCTGCGCCATCATGCCATCGATGTCGGCCGGCGGCGCGGCCTCCGGCGCCTTGATCGAGATGGTGGCGATGCGCGCCGTGCGATCGATGTCGACGCTGACAAAACCGTAGCGGATGCTGGTCTCGTCGATGACGCGCCTGAGCGGTGTCAGCGCAATACCCTTGCCGCTGCCCTTGCGCTTCGACTGGCCTGCGAACGCCTTGGCGCGCTCGGCGACCTTGGCTTCAAGTTTGGAGTTCGGCGCGATCTCGTCGACGAGGCGCCACTGCACGGCGCGCTTGCCCTTCACGCCTTCCTCGATGGTGCAGAAGAAATCGGCGTGGTCGCGGCGCACCTTGCGCTTGTCGACGACGCGGGTGAGGCCGCCGGTGCCGGGCAGCACCGCGAGCAGCGGCACTTCCGGCAGGGCGACGGCCGACGAGCCGTCATCGGCGAGGATGATGTGGTCGGTCGCGAGCGCCAGCTCATAGCCGCCGCCGGCGGCCGAGCCGTTCACCACCGTGATGAAGCGCTGGCCGGAATTCTCCGACGAATCTTCCATGCCGTTGCGGGTCTCGTTGGTGAATTTGCAGAAGTTCACCTTGTGGGCATGCGTCGAGCCCGCGAGCATGCGGATGTTGGCGCCGGCGCAGAACACGCGGTTCTTGGCCGAGCGCATCACCACGACCTTCACCTCGGGGTGCTCGAAGCGCAGGCGCTGGACGACGTCTGCCAGCTCGATGTCGACGCCGAGATCGTAGGAATTGAGCTTGAGCAGATAGCCCTCGAACAGGCCGCCATTCTCGTCGACGTCCATGGTCAGGGTGGCGACGTCGCCATCGACCGCGAGCTTCCAGTGCTTGTAGCGGGACGGTTCGGTCTGGAAATCGATGAATGTCGCGCCGCCTGCGAGGCGCCGATCTTCCCCGGCCATGGGCCACCCTTGAGCTTGATTATGCGTTCTGGCTGTAGCGTTAGATGCACAATAGTGCATCTTTTCGAAAGCGTCTAGCCCTTAACGGCTGCCGCATGCACTTTGTTTCATGAGGCCTATCAAGACCGCACAATGGCGCCGAGGGTGATCCAGTCCGCCTTGGAGAGTTGGGGACGGCCCAGCTTGGCCTGGAGCAGAGCCGCCAGCGCCGGAATGGGGAAGCTCTCGACAAAGCCGTCGCCTCCCGCGGCCGCCTTGCGCGAGCTCAGCGCCCGCAACTCCGCCTGCGCGTCGCCGAACAGGCGCGCGGCCGAATGCAGCCGCTGCATGCGCAGTCGCAAATTGGCATTGGCGATGTGAATGCAGGCGCGCAGCAGGATGCGCTCGCGGCCGCCTTGCGGGGCTGCGGCCCACACCGCTTCCAGCACCTCCTGCGATTCCCAGAAATAGCCGCGGTCGTTGAGCGCGAGCCCGTAGCGCAGCGCCGGATGGCGCGCCGGCACGTAGCCGCGGAACGCCGGGGGCACCAGTGCCTTGGCCAAATCAAGCGTCTTGTAATCCGCGTCGACCCCGCCGGTCTCGCCCGGCACATAGGCCCATCGCGGCCACGGCAACGGGCCGCTCGCATCCGAAGGCACATTCATAAATGTGCCTCCGCAGGATCACGCGGCGCGTCCTTGAAGTCCCTGGTCGTCGCGCAGGGCCGCTTTTGCAAATTGCTCAATCGCGTCAAGCGTCGCCCCCGGCGCTTCACGATGCGGGGAATGTCCCGCGTCTGAAATAATTTTCAAATCTACCGGACAATAGCACTCTTCTTGCGCAATATCGACCTGACGCAGTGTCCCATATTGGTCGTTCTTGCCCTGCACGACCAGGATGGGAACGCGGATGTAGGCGAGATATTCCGAGATGTCCCAGTCGCGGAATTTCGGATCGAGCCAGGCACCGTTCCAGCCGTAGAAGGCGTTGTCGACATCCTTGTGCCAGCGCGCCAGCTTCACCTTGAGGTCGGTGGTCTCGAAGGTCGTCTTGATCGCTGCGATGGATCTCACCGAGATGTCCTCGACGATGAAATGCGGCGCCATCAGCACGAGGCCTTGCAGACGGTGATCCTGATGCGCGCCGGCATAGATCGTCGCGATCGAGGCGCCGTCGGAATGGCCGAGCAGGAGGCCACGCTTGAAGGAAATCGCATCGAGGATCTTCGGCAGCACATCCAGCGCCTCGCGCTGCATGTAATCGAGCGGCCGCGGCAGCGTGACCGGGCTCGACTGGCCGTAGCCGGCACGCGAATAGACGAAGATGCCGGCGCCGGTGGCTTGCTGCAGCTTCTCGGGCAAGTCGCCCCACAGGCCGACGGAGCCGAGGCCTTCGTGCAGCATGACGATGGTGGGGCCGTCAGCGGCTTGTGGCGCAAGCCATTTATATTCGAGGCTGGCGCTGCCGATGGTCAGGAAGCCGGTGGGGGTGAGGTTGGTCATGGTCGTATTCCTGTTCGCTCCGTCTGTACCCTCCCCTGGAGGGGGAGGGTCGGCTCACATCGAGCGCAGCGAGATGTGAGACGGGGTGGGGTGACAGTCTCTCGGCGGATGCGGTGCCCGAGTGGAGAGATCACCCCACCCCGCTTCGCATTGCGCTTCGCACCATGCGAAGCGACCCTCCCCCTCCAGGGGAGGGTAAGCAAGCGAGTCCACCGCCTGCGCGCTCAATTCGCCCCTTCCCGCAGCTTGAACCGCTGGATCTTCCCCGTCGCGGTCTTCGGCAGCGACTCCACCACGTCGATCCAGCGCGGATATTTCCACGGGCCGATCTTCTGCTTGACGTGCTCCTTCAGCATCTCCTGCAAGTCCGCCGTCGCCGCGCCCGGACGCAGCACGACGAACGCCTTCGGCTTCAACAGGCCTTCCGGATCGGCTTCCGGCACGACGGCGGCTTCGAGCACGGCGGGATGCGTGATCAGCGCGCTCTCGACCTCGAACGGCGAGACCCAGATGCCTGAGACCTTGAACATGTCGTCGGCGCGGCCGCAGAAGGTGTAGCGGCCTTCGCCATCCCTGACATATTTGTCGCCGGTGCGGGTCCACGGACCTTCAAAGGTGCGGCGGCTCTTGTGGCGCTGGTTCCAATAGCCCTCGCCGGCGGAGGGCGCATCAACCAGCAGCTCGCCGACCTCGCCGTCGGCGACATCCTGGCCCGCCTCGTTGACGAGCCGCACCGCATAGCCCGGCACCGGCTTGCCGGAGGAGCCGTATTTGATGTCGCCGGGCGCGTTCGAGAGAAAAATGTGCAGCAGCTCGGTCGAGCCGACGCCGTCGAGGATGTCGACGCCGAAGCGCGCCTTCCAGCTGTTGCCGACGGATTCCGGCAACGCCTCGCCGGCCGAGGTGCAGATGCGCAGCGACTTGCCACCGCGCTCGCTCTTCATGGTTTCGTCGTTGAGCATCGCCGCGAACAATGTCGGCACGCCGTAGAAGATCGAGGGATTGTACCTGTTCATCAGGTCGAACATGCGCGCCGGCGTCGGGCGCTCGCTGTTCAGCACCACGGTGGCGCCGACCGACATCGGAAAAGTCAGTGCATTGCCGAGGCCATAGGCGAAGAACAGTTTTGCCGCAGACAGGCAGACGTCGCTCTCGCGGATGCCAAGCACCTGCTTTGCATAGGTGTCAGCGGTCGCCTGCAGGTTCGAATGCAGATGGCGCACGCCCTTGGGCATGCCGGTCGAGCCCGACGAATAGAGCCAGAACGCCGGCTCGTCCGGATGCGTCGCGGCGGTCGTGAACCGGTCGCTCTCATCGGCGAGCTCTTCCGCGAGCTGCTTGTGACCGTTCTGCTTGGCGCCGGACACCACGACGTGCTCGAGATCCGGCATGCGGCCGACGACGTCCTTGATAACAGGATAGAGCGCCTCGGAGACGAACAGCACACGCGCGCGGCAATCGGCGAGGATGTAGGCGTATTGATCCGCGGTCAGCAGCGTGTTCAGCGGCACCGGCACGATGCCGGCGCGGATCGCGCCCAGGAACACGATCGGGAAATCGACCGTATCCAGCATGATCATCGCCACGCGCTCCTCGCGGCGGACCCCGAGCCGACGCAGCATGTTGGCGGCGCGTCGGGTCTCGCGCTGGAGCTCGCCATAGGTGAGCCGCGAGGCGGTGTCGTCGAAGGCGAGCTTGCCGCCCCTGCCGTCCTCGACGTTGCGGTCGAGCAGCCAGGTCACCGCGTTATAGGATCCCTCGCTCACGGACTTCTCCCCCGAATTTAGAATTATAATTCATAGAAAGACACCGCCGCGGCTTGCTGTCAATGCTGGCAGGCACTATGTTTCATTAAAATGCGCCGCAGGACACCCTCTCAAGAAGGCCCATGATCTGCAGTCCATGACCGACAGTCCCGACGCCGAATCCCGATTTCTCGAACAGCTCGGCCAGCGCGTGCGCACC
Source organism: Bradyrhizobium sp. Unk1 (assembly GCF_059512345.1). Lineage (NCBI taxonomy): Bacteria > Pseudomonadati > Pseudomonadota > Alphaproteobacteria > Hyphomicrobiales > Nitrobacteraceae > Bradyrhizobium > Bradyrhizobium sp. Unk1. Next base: position 23,178 of record NZ_JCAMOP010000037.1, on the reverse strand, counting down.
ATGCGCGCGCTGCGCGGCATGTCGCGCAAGGTGCTCGCCAAGGTATCAGGGATTTCGGAGCGCTACATCGCGCAGCTCGAGAGCGGCAAGGGCAATGTCTCCATCGTGCTGCTGCGCCGCGTCTCCGACGCGATGGGCGCGCATCTCGAAGACCTGCTGCCCTCGGCCGACCCGACGCCGGACTGGCAGATGTTTCGCGATCTCCTGCGCAAGGCGACGCCGGCGCAGATCGCTCAGGCCAAGGACGTTCTCGCCGGCGGCAGCGCGTCGGCGCCGCGGCGCGCCCCGTTCTGCGGCATTGCGTTGATCGGCCTGCGCGGCGCCGGCAAATCGACGCTTGGGCGGATGCTGGCGAAGAAGGTCGGCTGGAGTTTTGTCGAGCTCAACAAGGAGGTCGAGCAGCAGAACGGGCTCTCGGTCGCCGAGATCATCGCGCTCTACGGCCAGGAAGGCTTTCGCCGCATGGAGCAGGCCGCGCTGCAACAGCTGCTCGCACGCAACGAGCTGATGGTGCTGGCGACCGGCGGCGGCATCGTGTCGGAGCCGTTGACCTTCGACCAGATCCTGTCGTCGTTCTACACGATCTGGCTGAAGGCCGAGCCTGAGGAGCACATGGCCCGCGTGCGCCGCCAGGGCGACCTGCGCCCGATGGCGGACGACCGCTCCGCGATGGCCGAGCTGCGCAACATCTTGCTGAGCCGCGAGCCGCTTTATTCGCGTGCGACGGCGGTGGTGGATACGGCAGGGCTGTCGGTCGATGCGGCGGCTGCAAGGCTGATCGATGCGGTGCGGCCGGTGCTGCAGAACGAAGCGCGGAGTTTCGGCCTGCGCAGCGTGGCGCTGTAGAGCGATCTGCTAACTCCGTTCTCCGCTGCATTCCCTCCCCCCTTGCGGGGGAGGGTTAGGGAGAGGGGTACCACACGGGGACTCCATCACTCGCGAAACGCGCTTCTTCTTCGCGACAACCAATACCATTTCCTGGGCGACCCCTCTCCCCCGCAAGGGGGGAGGGAGCAGAGCTGAGCGCGCAGCTACGCCATGCGTCCCCTTTTCATTTCGCAAAGGGAGACGATATGAAGAGCCTTGCATCAGACAGGACTCACGATGACCTCCAGCGACGTCGCAATCTCCATGTTCGAGCGGATCGGCGGCAGCGGCACGATCGACCTTCTGGTCGACCGCTTCTACGAGCGCATGGACACGCTGCCGGAGGCGAAGATGATCCGCGCGATGCACGCGGATGACCTCGGACTGATCAGGGACGTGCTGAAGCGCTACCTCACCGAATGGACCGGCGGCCCAAAACTCTATTCGGTCGAGAAGGGCCATCCGCGGCTACGGCAGCGGCACATCAGCTTTGCCATCGGCGACGCCGAGCGCGATGCGTGGCTACTCTGCATGCGCGGCGCGCTGGACGAGACGGTCACGGACGCTGCCGCGCGGCAAGACCTCGACAAGGCGCTGTCCGGTCTTGCCGACTGGATGCGCAACCGACAGTGACACAGAGCGCGAGGCGGGGACGCGGTGGGTTACGCCAGCGGACTGCGCTTCGCGCAGTTGCAGGCTAACCGACCCTGCGCACCCCAGCCCGATCGTTGCACGCATCGAACACCGAACGGTCGAGTGCTTCGGCGGCAAAGCCCGCCACATAGATCAACGCCAGGATCGCCGCGGAGATCGCCATTGTCTCCGCATGCGCGAGCAGCAACCGCAACAACCGCTGCGACAATGTCGGCGGCGGGAAGCGGTAGGTCCGGCCCTGCGGCGTGATCAGCTCAAACGACCGAACCGATCGCGAGCGGACGGGGATCTTGCTGGGCAGCATCTGGAACTCTCCTCTCCAGCTCCTCGATCATGCCGCGCGCGATCTCCCGCTCGCCCATGATGACGACATCCGCCCCCAGCCCCTTCAAATGATCGACCTCGGCATCCGCATGCGCCCGCGCGATGATGCGGATGTCCGGATTGGCCGCGCGCGCCTGCTGCACGATCTGTCCCGCCTCGAACGCCTCGGGGATCGCGATCACGAGATGCCGCGCCCGTGACGGATTGGTGGCGCCGAGAATTTCGGGCTGCGCGGCATTGCCCATGACGGTCTCGATGCCGCCCTGCTTCAGCTTCGCCAACGCACCCTCGCCGACTTCGGCGACAAGGAACGGTAATTGCCGCTGCTTCAGGGCATCGCCGACGAGCGCGCCGACGCGGCCATAGCCGATCACGATCGTATGGTCGGTCAGGTCCGTGGTGCGGATCGGTTCGGGCACGGCAGCCGCGGCCTGCGGTGAATCCCGGCGCGGGTCGAGACGCGGCGCGAGCCAGGTGGCGGCCGCGAACATCAGCGGGTTGAGCATGATGGAGAGGATCGCGCCGGCCATGATCAGGTCGCGGCCGTCGCTGGGCAGGATCTGCGAGGCGACGCCGAGCTCGGCCAGGATGAAGGAGAACTCGCCGATCTGCGACAGGCTCGCCGAGATCGTCAGCGCGGTCGCGACCGGATGCCGGAACAGCACCACGATCAGGAACGCCGCGAGTGATTTGCCGAGCATGATGATCGCGAGCGTCGCCAGCAGCGGCCAGGGCTCGCGGATCACGCTCATCGGATCGAACATCATGCCGACCGAGACGAAGAACAGCACGGCGAAGGCATCGCGCAGCGGTAGCGATTCCTGCGCGGCGCGCGCGCTGAGCGGCGATTCCCGCAGCATCATGCCGGCGAAAAACGCGCCCAGCGCCAGCGAGACGTCGAACAGCTTCGTCGCCCCGAATGCGATGCCCAGCGCGATCGCAAGCACGCCGAGGCGGAACAATTCGCGCGAGCCGGTATGCGCGATGTAGTGCAGGATCCAGGGAATCACCCGGCGCCCCACCACCAGCATCAGCCCGATGAACACGATGATCTTGGCCAGGGTCAGCATCACGATGCCGGCAAGCCCGAAGCCGGCCTGCGCGGCCAGCGGCTCGAAGGCCGGCTTGTCGCCGCTGCCGCCCTGAAGGCTTGCGATCGCCGGGAACAGCACCAGCACGAGCACCATCGCGAGGTCCTCGACGATGAGCCAGCCGACCGCGATGCGGCCGCGATCGGTCTCCATCAGGCGCCGCTCCTGCAGCGCGCGAAGCAGGACCACAGTGCTCGCGACCGACAACGCCAGTCCGAACACGAGTCCCGCACCGACGCTCCAACCCATCAGCCATGCAAGGCCGAGCCCCATCAGTGTGGCGACCGCAATCTGCACGACGGCGCCCGGAACGGCGATGTGCCGGACGCTCAGCAGATCCTGGAGCGAAAAATGCAGGCCGACGCCGAACATCAGCAAGATAATGCCGAGCTCTGCGAGCTCGGTCGCAAGCGCCTGGTCGGCGACGAAGCCCGGCGTGAACGGGCCGACGGCAACGCCGGCGAGCAGGTAGCCGACAAGCGGCGGAATGCGGAACCGCTGCGCTATAGTTCCAAGTACGAACGCTAGTCCAAGTCCGACGACGATGGTGGCGATGAGAGGTGTGTCATGCGGCATTTTTGCCTTTTGACACAGCGAGCGCGCCGGCGCACCGCGACCAAGTGAGGCGGCTCAGCGCGCGACGCCTGCCGCAATCGCGCCGTCAGATCGACCAATAATTCGGGTGCGCGTAGGGCCGCGAACGATCGCCCCAGTCGAATTCGTCGCCGTCGAACTCGCACGGTCCGCTGGCGAGTTCGTCCTGCGTCACCTCGACACGAAAGGCCTGCCGCGCGGGATCGTATTTCAGCGCGCCCCACTGCACAGGATAATGGTGGTGCGTGCCGAGCAGCCCGCCAGTCTTGATCACGGCGTAGGCGACCGTGCCGGTCACCTTGTCGAGCATCAGCCGCTCGATCGAGCCGAGCTTCGCGCCGTCGCGTCCGTAGACGCAGACGTGCTCCACGCGATCACTGGGAACCATGGTGTGTTTCATGGCGTCCTCCCCGTTGTCTTGCGTGACGAGATTATAGGCCCGCGGACGCGCGGCGCCAACGATCGTTGCTAGAGCAGCTGCGACCGCACGGACTCCGCGCCTTCGCGGAGCAGCGGGAGCAACCGGTCAATCAGCTCCCCTGCCGGCACGCGGTCGACATGGGCCCCCATGTTGATGGCCGCGACGATCACGCCGTCGTAGCGGCGCACCGGAACCGAGATCGAGCGGAAATGCGGCTCTGCCTCGCGATCGACCAGCGAATAGCCCTGGTCGCGATCGGCTGTGATGCTGGCCAGCAGCGCCTTGGGATCCGTCACCGTCTGCGGCGTCAACATATCGCGCTTCATTGTCTTCAGGCGTGCGGCAAGCGCTGCATCATCGAACTGCCCGAGCATGGCGCGTCCGACCGAGGTGCAGAACGCCGGCAGCCGGTAGCCGATCTCGAGCCCACCCGAAAACATCCGCGCCGGGCTGCTGCGCGCGACAAACACGACATCGTCGCCGTCGAGCACCGCGAGCGAGGAAATTTCCTGCGCTGCCGTGGCGACGCGATCGAGCACCGGCTGAAGCACAGCGACGAGCTGGCTGGAGCGCAGGTAGGACGCCGCGAGCGTCAGCACGTGCGGCGTCAGCGAGAACAGCTTGCCGTCGCCGGCGACGAAGCCGCCGCGCTGGAGCGTGAACAGCATGCGCCGCGCGGTGGCGCGCGGCAGCCCCGCGGCGCGGGCGAGATCGCTCAGCGTCATCGGGCCTTTGGTCGCGCCGAAGCATTGAAGCAGGCGCAAACCGCGATCGAGGCTCTCGACGAAATCCGTCGCCCGCTCGTCGTTTTCGCTGCGCTTCAGCTTGGGCATTGGTCCGGGAACATCCTGCAAAATATTGCTTGCTGCCGGACCCAGGCATGGCATAATTCGCCCATTCGTTCAATAGGCGAACAAACGCCTCTCCGACAAAGGACGCCCGCCATGATGAGCCAGGAGCAGAACGACCTGATCACCCGTACCGGTCCGAAGGACCCCTGCGGCAAGCTGATGCGGAGCTACTGGCAGCCGGCGGCGCTGGTCGACGAGCTGGAGGGCGCGCGCCCGATCCGTCCCGTCAAACTGCTCGGCGAGAACCTGGTGCTGTTCCGCGACGAGAGCGGACGCTACGGCCTGATCGATCGTCACTGCGCCCATCGCGGCGCCGACCTGGCCTTCGGACGTCTCGAACATGGCGGCCTGCGCTGCGCCTTCCATGGCTGGCTGTTCGACGCCACCGGCCAGTGCATCGAGACGCCGGCCGAGCCGAAGGACTCAAAACTCTGCCAGAACATTCGCCAGCGTTCCTATCCCGTGGTCGAGAAGAGCGGCATCCTCTGGGCTTATCTCGGCGAGGGTGAGCCGCCGGCATTTCCGGAGCTCGACTGCTTTGTCGCGCCCGGCACGCACACTTTTGCGTTCAAGGGCCACATGGCCTGCAACTGGCTTCAGGCCCTCGAGGTCGGCATTGATCCCGCGCACGCCTCCTATCTGCACCGCTTCTTCGAGGACGAGGATACGTCGACGGCTTACGGCAAGCAGTTCCGCGGCGCCTCCGCCGGCAGCGACCTGCCGATGACAAAGATCCTGCGCGAGTACGACCGGCCGATCATCAATGTCGAGCACACCGAATATGGCCTGCGGCTGATCGCGCTGCGCGAGATAGACGAGGTGCGCACCCATGTGCGCGTCACCAACCAGCTCTTTCCGCACGGCTTCGTCATCCCGATGAGCACGGAAATGACGATCACGCAGTGGCACGTGCCGGTCGACGACGAGAACTGCTACTGGTACGCGATCTTCACCAGCTATTCGAACCCGGTCGACAAGCAGAAGATGCGCGATCAGCGGCTCGAGCTCTATGAGCTGCCCGACTACAAATCGTGCAAGAACAGCGGCAACGATTACGGCTTCGATCCGCACGAGCAGGCGACCGCGACCTACACCGGCATGGGCACCGACATCAACGTCCACGACCAGTGGGCGGTGGAATCGATGGGTGCGATCCAGGACCGCACCAAGGAGCATCTCGGCTCGAGCGACAAGGCGATCGTGCAGTACCGCCGCCTGCTGCGGCAGGAGATCGAGAAGGTCGGCGGCGGCGAGAAGCCGATGCTGTTCCTGGACGAGAGCAGGGCGCGCAGCATCCAGGGACCGGCCACCATGGACGGAATCGGGCCGACCCAGGGTTGGGAGCTCTACTGGATGGAGGTCGACGTCAAGCGCCGCCGCGGCGCGCCTTGGGCCGCGCCGGTGCCAAAGGAGATCGCCGACAACGTGCACCGGCTGACGGCGGCGGAGTGACGATCTTGCACGCCTCCCCCTCGTCATTGCGAGCGAAGCGAAGCAATCCAGACTGCCTCTCCGGAAAGATTCTGGATTGCTTCGCTGCGCTCGCAATGACGGAGAATGTGGCAGGCGTCTTGCACCCGTCCAACATCGTGACTGAGGAGCAACCGAAGTGACTTTCGTCGCGCGTCATGCGCTGTGGTCGGATGAGCAGAAGGACGCCGCAGCGCGCCTGCGCCGCATCGTCGAGGAAAAGAACCTCGAGGTCATCCGCCTCGCCTTCCCGGACCAGCACGGCATTTTGCGCGGCAAGACCATCATCGCCGCCGAAGCGATCGCCTCGCTGGAGAGCGGCTGCTCCATCACCACGACTATGCTCGCCAAGGATACCTCGCACCGCACGGTGTTTCCGGTGTTCACTTCAGGCGGCGGGTTCGGGATGAAGGAGATGGAGGGCGCGGCCGACGTGTTGATGGTCGCCGACCCAACCACGTTCCGCGTGCTACCATGGGCGCCCGCGACGGGCTGGGTGCTCTGCGATCTCCATTTTGGCGACGGCCGTCCCGTGCCGTTCGCGACCCGCGGCCTCTACCGCAAGGTGCTCGATGATCTCAGCGGCCGGGGCCACGATTTCGTCGCCGGCCTCGAGGTTGAATTCCACATTTTCAAGCTCGACGACGCGCATATGCGGCCCGAGGATGCCGGCCAGCCCGGCACGCCGCCCTCGGTGAGCCTGCTCAGCCACGGCTATCAATACCTCACCGAGCAGCGCTTCGATCAGATGGAGCCGGTGCTGGAGATCCTGCGCCGCGATATCGTCGCGCTCGGACTGCCCTTGCGCTCGGTCGAGGTCGAGTTCGGGCCGAGCCAGTGCGAATTCACCTTCGCGCCGAAGAAGGGGCTGGAGCCCGCCGACAACATGGTGCTGTTCCGCTCTGCCGTGAAGCAGATCGCGCGCCGCCACGGCTATCACGCCACCTTCATGTGCCGGCCGAAACTGCCGAATGTGTTCGCGAGCGGCTGGCACTTGCACCAGTCGATCGTCTCGCGCGCGAGCGGCGAGAATCAGTTCATGACGAAAGAGGGCAGCGAGCCGCTCAGCGCGTTCGGCAAGGCGTATCTCGCCGGCCTGCTCGACCACGCCCGCGCCTCGACCGTGTTCACCACCCCGACCATCAACGGCTACAAGCGCTACCGCTCCTATTCGCTGGCGCCGGACCGCGCGATCTGGGGCCGCGACAATCGCGGCGTGATGATCCGCGTACTCGGCGGCGCCAATGATGCCGCAACGCGCCTGGAGAACCGCATCGGCGAGCCCGCCGCCAATCCCTATCTCTATATGGCCTCCCAGATTCTGTCGGGCCTCGACGGCGTCGACCGCAAGCTCGACCCCGGTCCGTCCGCCGACACGCCCTACGAGACCAAGGCGCCGCCGTTGCCGAAGTCGCTGCGCGATGCGGTCGCCGCGCTGAAGGACGATCCGTTCTTCCGCGAGAAGTTCGGGCCTGAGTTCGTCGACTACTACACCCACATCAAGAATGCCGAGATCGACCGCTTCCTGTCAGAGGTGACCGATTGGGAGCACCGCGAATATTTCGAGGTGTTTTGATGGAGATACGTCTCACGCCCGCGTGAGGCGACTTCGTCCGGTCTGTTCCGACGACATCGCGGCGCTCGCCGACGAAGCCATTTTCCTCCCTCCGCGAAAACCGCCGGAAAGACACGGGGTTTAGACTTCACCCAGATGATCAACAGCGGAGTTCGGTCATGTGGGGTCAATTGTTCAGTCTGATCTATCGCTTGTCCTGCCGGACCACCCTGATCGAAATCGGCACGCATCATTTGTCGCGTTAGTCGCTGACGAGTGCGATTTGGGTAAGACATATTGACCCGATAACGGGGTCCGTATGCGCACCGGTCGCGACCTCTCCGGGCGCCACAACCCGCACTCAGTCCACTGCAAGCACGAGCGAAACGGCGAAGCCAAAGCGCCGCCAGCCGTCTACCGAAGCCCGCGTGATCCGGGAACTGCACCGGCATGGGATTTATTGGTAAAGCGCAGCGCTCATCCCGATCACCTCAGGGAGAAGTCTGGCGACGATGGGTCGCCCGGTACCAATACCGATCGCACCCGATAGATTCCGCGGTATGGGTCCTGGCTTTCGCCAGGACGACACCGAGTAAGCGGCCAGCGTCCTGCCTCTCACCTCAACGCGTCGCTAAATTCCCAGATATTTGTGCTGGAGGTCCGGCTCCGCCATCAGCGCGACGGACGTGCCGCTCCACACCGTCTTGCCGCGCTCGATGATGTAGTGGCGGTCGCAGATGCGGGCGAGGTGGTCGACGTTCTTGTCGACGACCAGGATCGACTGGCCCCGGCTCTTGAGCAGCGACAGGCAGTTCCAGATCTCTTCGCGGATCAGCGGGGCGAGGCCTTCGGTCGCTTCATCCAGGATCAGCAGCTTTGGGTTGGTCATCAGCGCACGGCCGATCGCGAGCATCTGCTGCTCGCCGCCGGAGAGCTGGTTGCCCATGTTGGAGGCACGCTCGGCGAGGCGCGGAAACATCACGTAGATCGCAGCGAGCGTCCACGGATTACTGCTGCCGAACCGATCGGCGGCGGCCGCGACCAGATTTTCGCGCACGGTGAGGTTCGGGAAGATCTGGCGTCCCTCGGGGACGAGGCCGACGCCAAGCTTGGCGATGCGGTAGGACGGCAGCTGCCGTACTTCTGCGCCGGCGAAGCGGATCGTACCGGCGCGCGCCGGCGTCAGGCCCATGATGGAGCGGATGGTGGTGGTCTTGCCCATGCCGTTGCGGCCCATCAGCGAGACCATCTCGCCCGGCTTGATCGATAGCGACAGGCCGAACAGCACCTGGGAGAGGCCGTAGCAGGTCTCGATGCCGTCGACGTCGAGCAGCGTATCAGCCATCACCTTTTCAGCCATGGTGCGTCACCACGTGCTGGTCGCCGAGATAGGCGCGCCTGACGTCGTCGTTGGCGCGGATCGCGGCCGGATCGCCCGAGGCGATGACGCGGCCATAGACCAGCACCGAGATGCGGTCGGCGAGCGCGAACACCGCCGGCATGTCGTGCTCGACCAGCACGATCGAGACCTCCTTGCGCAGCTCCTGGAGCAGTTTCACCATGCGCTGGGACTCGGTGACGCCGAGGCCCGCCATCGGCTCGTCGAGCAGCAGCAATTTCGGCTTGCTCGCGAGCGCGACCGCAAGCTCGAGTTCGCGCCGCTCGCCATGGCTGAGCCTGGACACCACGACTTCGGCGCGGTGCAACAGGCCGACGCGGTCGAGGGCGGCGTGCGCGGCATCGCGCAAACCCTTTTCCTTGCGGGCGTTGGCGAAGAAGCGGAACGAGTGGCCTGCATGCGCCTGCGCCGCCAGCGCGACATTGTCGGCGGCGGTGAAGTCGAGCAGCAGCGAGGTGATCTGGAACGAACGGGCGAGCCCCAGCGCACAGCGGCGATAGGCCGGCAGATAGGTGATGTCGCGCCCCGCCAGCGAGACGCTGCCGGAATGCGGTTCGAGGTGTCCGGTGAGCTGGCTGATCAGCGTGGTCTTGCCGGCACCGTTCGGGCCGATGATGGCGTGCAGCTCGCCGGCCGCGACATCAAGGGAGACGTTGTCCGTCGCAACGATGCCGCCGAAGCGGCGCACCAGTTTTTCGACGCGGAGCAGCGGTTCAGCCACGATTGAGCCTCCCGAGCAGGCCCATGATGCCGCCGCGGCCGAACAGCACGATCAGCAGCAATAGCGGACCCATGATCAGCGCCCAGTATTCGGTGATCTGCGACAAAAATTCTTCCAGCAGCAAAAACACCACCGCGCCCATCACCGGGCCGAACAGCGTGCCCATGCCCCCAAGGATCACCATCACCATGAGGTCGCCGGAGCGGGTCCAGTACATCACGGCCGGGCTGACGAAATCGGTGTTGTTGGCAAGCAGCGCGCCGGCAAGGCCGCACATCGTGCCTGAGATGACGAAGCAGACGAGCTGATAGCGTTTTGCCGGAAAGCCGATCGCCTGCATCCGCTGCTCGTTGGAGCGCAGGCCCTGCAAGACGAGGCCGAAGCGCGAATTGGCGATGCGCCAGATCAGGACGATCACGGCGAACAGGCAGGCGAGGCAGAGATAATAGAACTGCGTGCGGTTCGACAGGTTGATCAGGCCGGAGAAGTCGCTGCGCTTGTAGACGGTGAGACCGTCGTCGCCGCCGTAACGTGCGAGGCCCGAGGCGACGTAATAGGCCATCTGCGCGAAGGCCAGCGTGATCATGATGAAGTAGACGCCACGCGTGCGCAGCGAGAGCGCGCCGATCACCAGCGCGTAAGTCGCGGAAGCTGCGAGCGCGACCGGGAACTGGATGAAGCCGGAGCCGACGCCTTCCTGCGCGAGCATGCCGACCGCGTAGCCGCCGATGCCGAGATAGGCGGCGTGGCCGAAGCTCATCATGCCGCCAAACCCCATGATGAGGTTGAGGCTCGCGGCCGCCAGCGCCAGGATGACGATGCGGGTGAACAGCGTCAGGATGAAGATGTTGCCGGACAGTTGCGAATACAGCGGCAGCAGCACGAGGCCCGCCAGCATCAGGGCCGTGACGGCCTTGCTCACAGTGAAAGCCTTCATCGACGGTTGGCCGGAAACAGCCCCTCCGGCCGCACCACCAGCACGATCGCCATCAGCAGATAGATCAGCATGGACGACAGCGCGGGCGCGGCGGTGGAGGCCGCGGCGCCGCTCAGCACCTGCCGCAACAGGTTGGGCAGGAAGGCGCGGCCGAGCGTGTCGATCATGCCGACGAAGATCGCGGCCAGGAACGCGCCGCGGATCGAACCGATGCCGCCGATCACGATGATGACGAAGGCGAGGATCAGGATGTTCTCGCCCATGCCGATTTGCACGGTGAGGATCGGCGCCTGCATCAGGCCGGCGAGGCCGGCGAGCGCGGCGCCCAGGCCGAACACCAGCGTGTAGAGCAGCTTGATGTTGATGCCGAGCGCGCCGATCATCTCGCGGTTCGAGGCTCCGGCGCGGATCAGCATGCCGATGCGGGTGCGCATCACGCCGAGATAGAGCAGCAGCGCGACCAGCAGCGCCACCACGATGATGGCGAGACGGTAAGCGGGATAGTGGATGCCTGGCAGGATCGGCACCGGCACCGTGAGCCAGGCCGGCAGCGGCAGCGCAAGCCCGGCCGGGCCCCAGATCAGCCGCACGGCTTCATTGAAGAACAGGATCAGGCCGAAGGTCGCGAGCACGTGGTCGAGATGGTCGCGCCCGTAGAGATGCCGCAGCGCCGTCATCTCCAGCACGATGCCGAGCACCAAGGTCGCGCCGAGCGCCATCAGCGCACCGAGCAGGAAGCTGCCGGTCCAGGCCGCAAAGGTCGCGGCGAAATAGGCGCCCATCATGTAGAGTGAGCCGTGCGCGAGGTTGACGAGATCCATGATCCCGAACACCAGCGTCAGGCCGGCGGCGAGCAGGAACAGGAGCAGGCCGAACTGCAATCCGTTCAAGAATTGTTCGACGACGAGCAGCATCAAAACTCTTTCAGGCGCACGCGGTGTCGCGCCAAAGTTCGAACACGGTCGCCATCAGTGAAAGAGCTCCCCCTGCCTCTTCAAGGCGGAAAAATGGGTAATGGCAGTATCGTTCCGAGGCAAGAGCGATTCAACACCAGACATGCACTTTGTTGCATGCCGGTGCATGCGATCGAAATTGGCCTTGCGAATTGGCCTTGCAAGAAGGCTGCCGTGCAGGATGGGTCAACCTGCCGCACCCAAACGATCGCCCTCCCCCAGGCATGCCTGGAAGAGGGCGCGAAGGTCGACGGAAGCAGGAGAAGGCGTCTAGTGCGACGTCATCTGCCGGGGAAGATCATCCGGCTCGGCCAGCACGTTGTTGGCCGTCGAGGCTTCCAGCGCCGCCATCCGGAACAGATAGGCGAGCGTTGCCAATCCGGTGTCTTCCGCCATCTGCGCCAGCTCGAGCGCCATGTCGGACATGTAGCCGAGATTCTCGTCCTTGGTCTGCGCCATGATCTGGCTGTCCCGCATCATGTTCGACATCTCAGGCGCTCTTTCGTTGCGCGGCAGCAAGGCCGCAGAGGTTGGCACGGGCGACGGCGTCCAGACGCGGGCCGTCCTGTTGTACGATCGAATCCACGCCGATGCGATCATGCAGGGCATCGAGGGTCTCGCGGCGAATGTCGATGGTCGCCGCCATGGTCCAGGCGTTCTCCACCAGCGCGGGCAGACCAAGCGGCGTCACGACGAAGCCGGCCTCATGGAAGCGCGGCAGCCACCAGGTCTCCATGATCGCGCTGACCTGCGCGATTCCCTGATCGAGGCAGAACTCCTGCACCGCCGCCATCAGTTGCAGGTTGAGAGCGCCGTCGCGGCGATCGCGCACGACGAAGTAGCGCGACCATTCCCAGACCAGCGGATTCGCAGGGCAACCGCGAACCGATGCCAGATGCGGGAAGACCTCGCTCATCATCGAGGGTTTGGTGGTGGGGTAGAGCCGGTGACCGCCGACGACGCGCCGGCCTTCCAGCGCGAGCAGATAGACGGTGTCCTCGTCGTCGTAGGAATCAACCTCGCGGCAATCAGGCCGGCGCAGCGTCTCCCAGTGCCGCTCTTCGACGAAGATGTCGTGGCGCAGCCGGAAGTGCTGCTCGAGTACGTCTTCGTAAAGGTGGCGATTGACCGAAGAAATTGCGTGAATCATGAAAACCCCCATTCAGCCTGAATGAGGGACAGCCTCCGCGAAAAGAGGCAGGTTCGATATTGGGAAATTTCCCAGTACGTCGCTTAGGGATTGATGATCTTGTTGCGAATCGCCAGTGCAACCGCATGCGTACGGTTGACGGCACCGAGCTTGCGCGCGGCGGTTGCAAGATGCTCTTCGGCGGTACGCTGCGTGATGTGCAGGATCTCGCCGATTTCCCAGGCCGACTTGCCCTGCGAGGCCCAGGCGATCACCTCGCGCTCGCGCGGCGTAAGACGCGTCGAGAGATGCGGCGCCGGATCGAGCAGGCGGCGAATATGGTCGAAGCCATACATTGCCATCAGGTGCAACGCCGGCTTGCTGCGGGAATTGAGGTCGAGATGGACGCCGCCGAGCGACACCGCCGCCTCGTAGCCGGTGAGCCCGTGGATCGGCACGATGAAGCCGCGCGACATGCGAAAATCGGTGGCACGGTTCATCACCTCGGCCGCGTTCGGCTCGAGCTCGGCATTATAAGGCGCTTCCGCCCATTCGAACGGATTGACTGATTGCCGGCACAGCCGCACCACGGGGTCGACGCGGTCGTAATTGTTCTGCGTGTAGAGATTGAACCATCCCGCCGGCCAGCGCTTGGCGAGCACCATCTGCGCGAACCGCTGATCGGGATTCGGCAATCCCGTCACGATGATGGTCTCGAAGCCGAAGCGACCGAACGCCGCCTCAAGCGCACCCATGGCGTCCGGTACCTTCCGATAGGTTCCGAGGCCTTCGATGAAGTCGAGCGCTTCCCGGCCATAATCTACGGCGTCTACGGCGGACATCGGTGCGTTTCCTGAGCCTCGCCGTCGGTATAGCACGTATTTGGGAGCTGCCTCAATTCGCTGCTTCCGTAGTTTACCGGCCCTCGTCTGCACCGCAGATTTAATCTACTTGTGGAGGAAGTGACGTCAAGTTACACCTATGGCGTCTGAAGCGGGAAAATCACGATGGAAGACGAGGACATCGCCCTCAACAGCGTGCTCGGCCTGGAACTCAACCGCGTGTTTTTCGCCGTCCGCGAAACGGCAAACAAGCAGAAGATCATCGAGTACGCGCGCGAGGTGCTGCAGCGCGAACGCGCGGAGCGGCCCGGCAGCGCGTCGCCCGAGAGCCCGGCGAGCTAGAACGCAGTTACAGGTGTGGCGTACGTTCTGGGCGAGCGACGCCCCCCGTTCGAACGTGCCGATTTTGGCCGAAACTTTCTGACCGCGAAGTTAATCAGCAATTGTTGCCGGTGAGCGCGCTGCGCTCTCACTCTCCCTTGGAGGCGGAAAGCACCGCCCGCTCCGTCCACATCAACGCACACTTGCCGCTGGATGACATCACGGCTCTCGTGAGATGATCGCCACCACGATCCTCTTTGGGATGCCCACGAGATGATGACGCTGCGCCAGGTTGAAGTGATCCGTGCCGTGATGGTGACGGGTACCATCGGCGGCGCGGCGAAGCTGCTCAACGTGTCGGCGCCGGGGATCAGCCGGCTGGTCAAATACACCGAGCGCACGCTCGGCATCCGCTTCTTCCAGCGCCAGAACGGGCGCTATTTCCCGACGCCGGAAGCCGAGAACATCTTCGAGCAGATCAATGGCGTCTACAAGAAGGTCGACGACCTCTCCGAGCTCATCTCCAAGATCGGCCGCGGCGGCTTGTCGGAATTGCGCATCGGCTCGGTTCCGAGCATCTCCCAGGTGATGGTGCCGCGCGCGATCGAGCGCGTCCGGCGCCGCTATCCCGATCTCGGCATCGACATCAACATCCTCAAGCTCGAGGAGGCCATCGACTATCTCATGCTGGGCCGCGGCGAGTGCGTGGCGATGAGCTATCGGCTCGAGCATTCCGGGCTCGACTTCATGCCGCTCGCCTCGGGTGAGCTCTATTGCATCGTGCCGCCGGGTCACGAGCTTGCCGGCCGCAAGCAGGTCTCGGCCGCCGAGATCACCCGCTATCCGCTGATCGGCATCGATCCCAACGATCCCTACGGCCGGATCATGGCCGGGATCTTTGCGCGCCACCGGCTCGACTACAACATCACGATCCGCGCGCGCTTCGGCACCACGGTATGTGCGCTGGTGAAGGCGGGGCTCGGCATCGCCATCATCGACCAGTTCACGGTGGCCCACGGCGGCTATCCGGGAATCGAGCTGTTGAAGATCACCGAGCCGACGCGGTTCGAGACCTATATCGCGGTGAAGCGCGGCGCGCCGTTGTCGCTCCATGTCGAGTATTTCATCGAGTCCCTGCGCGCCGAGATGCGCACGGTCGAGCCGTCCCGCAGCGAAGGCAAGGCCGCCCCGGCACGCGGGCGGAAGAAATAACATTATGTTAGGTTTGCCCGATAAATGGGTAATTGTGTTAGGCAGGGGAAAGGCTATCGTCGCAACTGGAAGCCCCCTTGGAATTGTGCGGATTTCCCCGCTAATGGCCAGGACCCAACGCTCCCAACGAGACGATAGGCAATCATGTCCAAGCGCGGATACGCCGCCAGCAAGAAGCTTCTCACCGGCCTGATCGGGGCGCCGATCGCGCATTCCGCCTCCCCTGCCATGCACGAGCGGGCCGCCGAGGCGCTCGGCCTGCGCGGTCACTACCAGCTCATCGAGGTCGCCGGCGCCGATGCGGCCGGGCTCCGCATGATGCTCGAGGGCGTGCGGCGGCTCGGCTTCGCCGGCGTCAACGTGACTTACCCTTACAAGGAAGCAGTGGTCCCGCTGCTCGACGAGCTGGCGCCGGGCGCGGCCGCCATGGGCGCGGTCAACACCGTCGTCGCCAACAACGGCCGGCTGATCGGCCACAACACCGACACGACCGGGTTTGCGCGCGCGGTCGCGCCGCTGCTGGCACCGTCCGGAAATGCAGTCGCCGTGATCGGAACCGGCGGCGTCGGGAAGGCGATCGCCTTCGCGCTGGCGAGCCTGAAGGTCTCCGACCTCCGCATCTTCGACAGCGAGACGGCGCGCGCCGAAAAGCTCGCTTCATTGCTTGCCAGCCACGGCGGCGCCACGGTGGCGAAAAGCGTCGAGGACGCGCTCGATGGCGCAACCGGCCTCGTCAACGGCACGCCGGTCGGCATGCTGCCGAACCGGGGCATGCCGGTCCCGGCGGCCTTGCTGCACGAGAAAATGTGGGTCGCGGACGCCGTCTATTCGCCGCTGATCACGCCGCTGCTGGCAGCGGCACAAGCCAAGGGCGCGCGGATCATGACCGGGCGGGAGCTCGCGATCTACCAGGCCGCCGATGCCTTCGAACTGTTCACGGGCCTTGCCCCATCGACCGAGGTCATGGGAGAGGCATTCGACGAGGTGATGACGGCACGAAGCGCAGCCTACCACGCGGCGTAACCGAAGCGGCCGGACACAAGGCCGCGGAAGACATCAACGAAAAATGGGAGGAGTGACCATGAAATCGACCCTAGTGGCAGGCGCCTTGCTTGCCTTCGCGACTGCAACCAGCGTCCACGCGCAGGCGATCAAGCTCGCCGACGTCGCCGAACTCTCGGGCGGCGGCGCCACCGTCGGCACCAACTGGAAGAACGGCATCGACCTCGCGATCGAGGAGATCAACGCCAAGGGCGGCGTGCTCGGCCGCAAGCTGGAGGTCAGCCACGCCGATTCGCAGTCCAACCCCGGCGTTGCCCGCGCCCAGGTGCAGAAGGCGCTCGACGCCGAGCCCTATGTGCTGCTCGGGCCCGGCTATTCCGGTTCGGTCAAGGTGACGGCGCCGCTCGCGGCCGAAGCCGGCATCGCGCAGATCATGGGCGGCGAAGCCGCCGAGCTGACGCAAGCCGGCAACAAGTTCCTGTTCCGCACCTCGTTCGGCCAGCAATCGTCGATGCCGAAGGTCGCAAAGTACATCCACGACGACATGAAGGCGAAGACGGTCGCGGTGGTCTGGGTCAACAACGATTTCGGCCGCGGCGGTCGCGACGTCGTCGTCAAAGAGCTCGACCGGCTTGGCTCCAAGGTGGTCGCCGATCTCTCGACTGAAGCGGGACAAGCCGACTTCGCCGCCGACGTCGGCAAGATCAAGGCCGCCAATCCGGATGCGGTGTTCGTCTACCTGAATGAAGAAGAGAGCGCGCGTATCCTGAAAGAGCTGAAGCGCCAAGGCGTCACCGCGCCCCTGATGGGCGAGACCACGCTGATCGGCCAGAAGGTGATCGAGCTCGCCGGCGATGCCGCCAACGGTGCGCGCGGCCATGTCGGCCTCACCACGGACGCACCGGTCGACCTGATCAAGACGTTCCGCGACAAGTTCGCCAAGAAGTACAATTATGTGCCCGACCATAACGGCCTGAAGGGCTATCTCGCCGTCTACATGGTGAAAGCCACCACCGAGAAGATGGGCAAGGTCGACAGCAAGGCGTTCGCCGACACGCTGCACGGCCTGACCATCAAGGCCGCGGACGAGCCGGGCATCCTGATGGACGTCACCTTCAGCGAGACCGGCGACATCGACCGGCAGAGCTTTCTGGTCGAGGTGGTCGAAGGCAAGCAGGTGGTGAAGCAGGTGCTGCCGAAGGTGAAGTGAGGGACTGCCCCTCTCCCTCGCCCCGCTCTTCGGGGAGAGATCTTTCGTCGCCCTCTCCCCGCCCTTCGCGGGGAGAGGGCGGGGTGAGGGGCTGCTTCTGCAAGGACGGTGAGAGATGGGCTCGCGGACAGAGCCCCTCACCCCTCCCTCTCCCCGTAAGAACGGGGCGAGGGAGACGACAGAGCTGGGCGAGGGACACGAGAGGGGAAAATGTCCAATCTGTTCGATCTTCTGGTCGCAGGCCTTGCCACCGGTGCGATCTACGCGCTGGTCGCGGTCGGCTTCACGCTGCTGTGGCAGACCTCGCAGACCATCAACTTCGCGCAAGGCGAGTTCGTGATGCTGCCGGCGTTCCTGATGCTGGCGACGATGCATGCCGGCGCGCCGTTCTGGCTTGCGATCATCCTCGGCATCCTGCTCTCGATGATCCTGCTGGGCCTCGCCTTCAAGATGCTGCTGGTCGATCCGATGATGCGCCATGGCGTGCTGCCGCTGGCGATCGCGACGATGGCGCTCGCGATCGGCATCAAGGAGGCCGTGAAGCAGTTCTTCAGCGCGGAGGCCTCGCCCTTCCCCTCGATCGTGCCGACCGGTGACATCTCCATTCTCGGACATGCCGTATCGCTGCAAAGCATCGGCGTCCTCGTCCTCGCCATTCTTGCCGTCTTCGGCCTGACGAGCCTTCTCAACCGCACGTCGCTCGGTCACCAGATGCAGGCGGCGGCGCAGAACCCGACGGTGGCGCGCATCATCGGCGTGCCGGTCGAGCGCATGATCCTGCTGACGTTCCTGATCAACGCCTTCCTGGTCGCGCTGGCGTCGCTTTTGATCACGCCGATCTATCTCGCAAAATTCTCCTCCGGCGAGGTGCTGGGCCAAGCCGCCTTCATCGCCGCGATCGTCGGCGGCTTCAACCAGGTGCGCGGCGCCATCGCCGGCGGCCTCCTGATCGGCGTGCTCGACAATCTCGCCGCTGCCTATGTCTCGACGCAGTACCGCGCCGCCGTGCCGATGATCTTCCTGATCGCCGTCATCCTGTTTCGGCCGCAGGGCTTGCTCGGCCGCGCCGAGGAGCGCACCGTATGAGCGGCTTCGCCAAACCGTTGAAGATCGCGCTCGGCCTCATCGTCATTGCCGGCCTGATCATCGTCCCCATGAATTTCAACCGCTACGGCCTGTTCATCCTGAGCCAGTGGGCGGTGATGAGCATCGCCGCGATGGGGCTCAATTTGACGCTCGGCTATGCCGGCCAGGTCTCGCTGGCGCAGGGCGCCTTCGTCGGCATCGGCGCCTATGCGGCAGCGATCATGACCACCCAAGGCTGGCCGCTGCCGGCGGCGATCGTGGTCGCGATCGTCTTGAGCTTCGCGGTCGGCTGGGTGCTCGGCTATCCCGCGCTGCGCGTGCAGCACCATTACCTCGCCTTCGTCACCCTCGCCTTCTCCACCCTCGCCTTCCTGGTGTTCCGCAACGAAAGCTGGCTCACCGGCGGCATCTACGGCATCTCCAACATTCCGCGGCCGCACATCTTCGGCATCGCGACCAACAAGCCGCTGCCGTTCTACTATGTCTGCCTCGGCTCGCTTGCGATCGTGTCGCTCGCGGTGTGGTGGCTGATCCGCTCGCCCTGGGGCCGCGCCTTCATGGCATTGCGCGAAAATCCGCTGCGCGCGCAGTCGCTCGGCGTCGACACAAGGCGCTATACGCTGATGGCGTTCGCGATCGGCTCGGCGCTCGGTGGCATCGCCGGCGCGCTCTATGCGCCGCTGACGCAATATATCGATCCCGTGCCGTTCAACCTGTCACTCTCGCTCGACCTCTTGATGATGGTGATCGTCGGCGGTGCCGGCTTCTATTTCGGCCCCTTCCTCGGTGCGATGATCGCAGTGCTGTTGCCGGAATGGCTGCGCTTCACGGAAGGGTATTATCTGATGCTCTACGCCGTCGCGGTGATGCTGCTGTTGATCTGGTCGCCGACCGGCATTCTGGGAATTCTCGACCGCTATCTCGCCGAGCGCCGCACCAAGGCGGCCTCCGCGCTGCGCGCCGTCGCAAAGTCCCGACTGGAGACGGTGCAATGAGCGCGGTCCTGGAAGTCACCGGCATCAAGAAGAATTTCGGCGGCATCAGCGCCGTCGACGGCGTCTCATTCGACGTCCGCGAGGGCGAGATCCTCGGCCTGATCGGCCCGAACGGCTGCGGCAAGTCGACCCTGTTCAACTGCATCCTCGGCCAGCTCACACCATCAGGCGGCGAGGTCAAGCTCGACGGCAAGCTGGTCACGGGCCTGCGTCCCGCCGAGCTCAACAAGCTCGGGGTCAGCCGCACTTTCCAGCTCTTGCAGGTGTTCCCAAAGCTCTCGGTGCGCGAGAACCTGATCCTTGCGGGACAGGAGCACCAGGGCAGCATGGCCTCGCGCCTGGTCGGCCGCTCCGATGCCGGGCTGACTGAGGCCGCCAACCAGATGATCGGCTTCTTCAAGCTCGACCATCTCGCCGACGAGCCGGCCGGCGGGCTCTCCTATGGCCAGCAAAAACTGCTCGATGCCGCGATGGCCTTCATGGGCGGGCCACGCCTGGTCCTGCTCGACGAGCCCGCCGGCGGCGTCAACCCGTCGATGCTGTCAGACCTGAAGGATCGCCTGGTCGCAATCAACCGCGAGAAGAACGCCACCTTCGTGGTGATCGAGCACAACATGGAATTCGTGATGTCGCTGTGCTCGCGCGTGATGGTGATGGCGGAAGGCAAGGTGCTGGCGATGGGACGGCCGGACGAAGTGCGGAAAAATCCCGCCGTGATCGAAGCCTATCTCGGACATTAGGAAGCCATCATGAGCGACCCGATCCTCTCGGTTCACAATCTCGTCGGCGGCTACGGCAAGATGACGATCCTGAACGGCACCACCTTCGCCGTGCCGCAGGCCACCATCACCACCATCATCGGCCCCAACGGTGCCGGCAAGTCGACGGTGTTCAAGGCGATCTTCGGCCTGTTGAAGCTGCGCGAGGGCAAGATCAGCTTCGCCGGCCGTGACGTCACGAATTTGAGCCAGCGCGCGCTGCTCAATGCCGGCATCTGCTACGTGCCGCAGGGCCGCAACATTTTTCCGGAGCTCTCGGTACGCAGCAACATCGAGCTTGGCGGGGTCTCCGCCGGGAAAGGTATCGACCTGCCCGCACGGATCGAAGCCGCGCTCGACCTGTTTCCCGCGCTGCGCCGCAAGTCGGCGCAGCAGGCATCGACACTCTCCGGCGGCGAGCAGAAGCAACTCGAGATCGCGCGCTCGCTGCTGCTCGAGCCAAAGCTCGTGCTGATCGACGAGCCCTCGATCGGCCTGTCGCCGCTGATGGTGCAGCAGACTTTCGACATCCTGAAAGGCTTGCGCGACCGCGGCGTCACCATCCTGATGATCGAGCAGAACGCGCGCTCGGCGCTGGAGATTTCTGACATCGGCATCGTGCTCGAGCTCGGCCAGACCCGCATGGTCGACGGCGCGAAGCGCATTCTGAACGATCCGCGCATCGGCCAGCTCTTTCTCGGCGGCGCCATGGAGGACAACGCAGCATGAACAAGCGTTCGATCGCGACCGTCTCGCTCTCAGGCAGCCTGGACGAAAAGCTCCGCGCCATCGCATCAGCCGGGTTCGACTCGGTCGAGATCTTCGAGAACGACCTGCTGTCGTTCGGCTTGGGCCCGCGCGAGGTGGCGCAGCTGTGCAAGGACCTCAATCTCGAGATTTGCGCATTCCAGCCGTTCCGCGATTTCGAGGGCATGCCGGAGCCGCAGCGGACACGCAACTTTGCCCGCGCCGAGCGCAAGTTCGATCTGATGCAGGAGCTCGGCACCGACCTGCTGCTGATCTGCTCCAACGTCTCGCCCGCCTCGCTCGGCGGCATCGACCGCGCCGCGGACGATTTTCGCGAGCTCGGCGAGCGCGCGGCCAAGCGCGGCTTGCGCGTCGGCTACGAGGCGCTGGCCTGGGGCCGCCATGTCAACGACTACCGCGACGCCTGGGAGATCGTGCGCCGCGCCGATCATTCCGCGATCGGCGTCATCCTCGACAGCTTTCACGCACTCGCGCCCGGCTTTCCGGTTCGCGCCATGGCCTCGATCCCCGGCGACAAGATCTTTCTGGTGCAACTCGCCGACGCGCCGAAGCTCGAGCTCGACATCCTCTCATGGAGCCGGCACTTCCGCTCCTTCCCCGGCCAGGGCGACCTCCCGGTCGGTGAATTCATGCAGGCCATCGCGGCGACCGGCTATGCCGGGCCGCTGTCGCTCGAAATCTTCAATGACCAGTTCCGCGCCGGCTCGTCCGCGCAGACCGCGGTCGACGGCCTGCGTTCGCTGATCCTGCTGGAGGACAAGCTCGCACCGGATTGGCCAAAACTTGTCAGCGAGCCTCTGGCGCCGAAGGCCAAGAGCCACGGCACCGGCTTCATCGAGTTTGCCGTCAACGAGACCAAGGCGGTCGACCTCGCGCGCCTGCTCGCGCAGCTCGGCTTCCGCAAGACCGGCAAGCATCGCAGCAAGGCCGTGGAGCGCTGGTCGCAAGGCAAGGTCGAGCTCGTGATCAATTGCGAGACCGACGGCTTTGCGCATTCGCACTACGTCACGCACGGCCCCGGCGTCTGCGCGATTGCGCTCGACGTCGACAATGCCGGTCTCGCCATGCAGCGCGCCGAAGCGCTGAAGACGCGCACCTTCTACCAGCCGGTCGGGCCGGGCGAGCTGGAGATTCCCGCGATCCATGGCGTCGGCGGCAGCCTGCTCTATTTCCTCGATCAGGCCGGCAAGAACTGGGATACCGATTTCGAGCCGGTCGCAAGTGACGCGAACGCCGACGCCCTGCTCGCCGTCGATCACATCGCGCAGTCGATGCCCTATGACGAGATGCTGTCCTGGCTGCTGTTCTACACCGGCATCCTCGACCTCATGCGGCTGCCGCAGATGGAAATCGCCGATCCCCGCGGCCTCGTGCAGAGTCAGGCCGTCATCAACGCCGACCAGAGCCTGCGCTTCGTGCTCAACGGCTCATCCGCCAACCGCACCCTGCCGGCGCGCTTCATCTCGGAATTCTTCGGCTCGGGCGTGCAGCACGTCGCGTTCTCCTGCCGGGACATTTTTGCGACGGTCGCCGCGATGCGCAAGCGCGGCGCGGATTTCCTGGATATCCCTGATAATTACTACGACGACATCGAAGCCAAATACGACCTCGCGCCCGACCTGATGGCGCAGCTGCGCGCCAACCACATCCTCTACGACCGCGAGGGCGACGGCGAGTTCTTCCAGGTCTACACCCACATCTTCGACGAGCGTTTCTTCTTCGAGATCGTGGAGCGAAGGGACTATCAGGGATTTGGCGCAGCCAATGCCGGGATCAGGCTCGCGGCGCAGGCCCGCGAGGTAAGGCCTGCGAGCATGCCGCGGGTGTAGGCTTTCTTACCCTCTCCCCTTGTGGGAGAGGGTGGCTCGCCGCGCAGCGGCGAGACGGGTGAGGGGTCTCTCTCCGCGAGGACATCTCTCACAATTGAATACGCGGATACATACCCCTCATCCGGCGCTTCGCGCCACCTTCTCCCACAAGGGGCCTGTTGCGTTATCGGCTCTTGAGGCTGAAGACGT
>NZ_JCAMOP010000036.1:0-100250 GCF_059512345.1 Bradyrhizobium sp. Unk1 | reverse complement strand
GGACAGTTGCTGGTCGCGATCAGGCTAGAAGTGGAGCAGGACGCCTCGCCGACCAGGCGGGCCGAACAGATTTTTGACAAGAACAGCCTGGCCATGATTGCCACAAAGAGCGGCGCGGGCGTTGCGGCCTCAGACTTCCGCGTAGACGAAAAAGGCTTCACGAAAATCCTCGTCTGCGACCTCGGGTTGACGTCGCACGATCTCGGCGCGCTGGTGCAACGGCTCCTGGAAATCGAGACCTACCGTCCATTGGCGCTGCTTGGCCTGTCGGCGGCCCTAGAGCTTGCACCATCTGTTGATCGTATCGACCGCCGTCTTGTTGAGGCGCTCGAGAAAATGCAAAGCGGTGAGGGGCTGCAGTTCAACAACCATCTGCTTGCCGAGCTGACGGCGCTGGCCGCATCCTTCGAGAGAGGCGCGACCGGCAGCCTGTTTCGCTTCGGCGCCAGCAGGGCCTATAACGAGCTGGTGCAATCGCGACTGTCCATCATTGAAGGCAACGATGTCTCGGGCTACCCAACCTGGTCGTCGTTTCTGGCACGCCGGATGGCGCCGGCGATGCGAACCTGCGCGACTGTGGAGGATCGTCAGGCGACTCTGTCGGTCAAGCTCGCGCGTGCCGCCGATCTGTTACGAACCCGGGTCGACGTCGAAATCGAACGACAGAATCGTGACCTATTGCAGGCTATCAACGAGCGCGCGAGACAGCAACTTCGGCTGCAGTGCACGGTCGAAGGATTGTCGGTCGCGGCGATAGATATTATGTGGTCAGCCTGTTTAGCTATCTTGCCAAGGGCGCGCATGATGTCGGACTGCGCGTAGAGCCCTGGTTCCTGACCGCAGCCTTCGTGCCGATCGCGGTCGGCGTGATCTGGCTGGTGAGTTACAATGTCCGAAAGCGACACCTCAAGCACGACGACGCGCCCTCGGTGACATGCGACTAAAGCTCCTTGCGGGAATCGGTGCGTCCGTCCTGCGAAGCTCGCCCGGTCGGGATGCGACGCTGCCGCAAGATCGCGGCCGGCTCCTGCGCAAGGTAATGCCCCGCCCGGACCAGCCGGGCGAGGCATTGTGGATCTGGTCCAGTCCCGACGGTCGACGCGACGCCTTCACTGGCGCTATCATTGCCGGGCAGGTCCGGCTACGGCCATTCCAGTGAAGCAAATGAACGCTGTGATGCTGACGGCAATGGCACCCCCGACGGCAAATATCGTCTGCCAGATTGGTGATGTCACCGTCATCAGGGCGATTCCATATGTGGCGATATAGCCCGCGACGGTAGCGGGCGCGACGTAGAGAAGGTTGGTCAGGAGCCGAACCCAAGCCCATGGCGCGAGAGCGAGCGCAAGCCGGGCGACACCAAAGCTCGCACCACCCGCCACGAGGCCCGTCACGATGCCGCCAAGCATGCCGGCGCCGGTGTGGAAGGCCCAGATGCCGATCGTCAGGCCACGAAGAGGGGCAGTGCGAAAGCAGCAAGCAGGAACACCAGCCAACAGAACAAGCCGATGACGAGGATAATGAGTGGTGGTCCGAGGATGATCATGGCGGTGGGCTCCGTGAGATAGACGTCTGACGGCTGCGCCTTCCACCACCACCACGGCGCGCGCGACACTATAGCAGGAAACTCAGCGACCGGATCGTCACAAATCCAGTTGCGCGATTTTTTGTTATTAGCGCGGAGCTTGCGCTCCAAGGGCTCGTGCAATCGGCATTTGACCCTTTGTGATCTTCAAGTGGGCGCCTGCTGTTTGAAATCACCTAGCGCAATCAGTTTCAGGAAAGTCCTGTGTTCTTCTCCATTTCGGCTGCCACTCCATCGTGTGTGTTGCTTTTGAGCATCGGGGTCACGATCGCCACTCACTCCGAAGCCCCGGTTGTTTTCCCTTCGGCGGCGCTTTGGCGCGCAACTATTCCCACGCAATTATAAACGTTAACGTTGCGTATTGGATCTGCCCTCGCGCATGTCGGGCTATGGAGAGACTGTCGGAAGCTCAGATTGTCAAATTTGAGACAACGTCGGCAAGTCGACGCGACAAACTCTTCCGAAGACCGCGCAAAGCTACGAATTCAGTTCGGCACGCGGCTTGCTTCATCCGGGAAATCATCACCAATCTTCGTGCGGTGATCCTCGGGACGGACCTGGCGCGCGTTACCGCGTGTCTGGTCTGCTCCGACGATTTGTCGTGCGGCAATACTTAAGGAGCCAGGTCGTGAGCTGGGAAGTGCAGGACAAACGTTGATGAGAATTATTTTTTGTGGTGCGACAACAATTGCGCTCGTCGCAAGCAGCGCAGCGAAGCCGGCGGACCTTGAGCAACAACTTCAACTGCCACAGGCGGTGTGGAACTGGTCTGGAGGCTATATTGGCGGGCACGCCGGCGGTGGGTACGGCCGCACCTCCTTCAGCAATCCATACGGTCCATCAATCTATGGCGGCATCGTCGATACCCCGGCGTTCCTTGCAGGTGGCCAGATCGGTTACAACTGGCAGAACAATAGCTGGGTGTTTGGCATCGAGCTGGATGCCAGCGGTGCTGCCTCCGAGGGCACAAATACATGCCTCGCCCCTCGGGCTTAGTTGTGAGCGCAAATTGCAAGGCAGGTCCGAGCCTCTTTGCCACCGGGACCGGTCGCGTCGGTTACGCCTTTGGCGCGCTCGGACACACGCTGGCCTATCTCAAGGCAGGCCTAGCTTGGCAAAACAATCGGGGCGATGTGGTCAACAACTATGAAGGCGGCTGGCCACAGGGCAGAACGCATTTCGACTATGGCCGGGTCGGTGGCGCCATCGGGCTGGGCGTCGAGCAAGCCCTAACGCCTGCATGGTCGGTGAAGGTCGAATATGACTATCTGCATTTTGGCGGGCCGAGTGTCGCGACGGCTGCGACAGTGCAGTTTCCGCCGTTTGCGATTCTGCCGGCGAACACAACAAGCCTGACCAGTAACTATCACATCGGAAAGATTGGCCTGAACTACCACTTTGGTGCGGACCAAGAGGCCGCACAATGGTCCGATGCGCCGCTGTATGCGAAATCAGCCGGCAGCGTACCACCCATTTTCTACGCGCCCGGCTGGTCCTTCGAAGGCGGCTCGCGGCTCTGGCTGAGCCGGGGACGTTTCCAGTGGGATCACAGCGCAGTTCGGTACGGCTGGCCTGAAGACCCCAGCATACTGGGATCGAGGCTCACTTATCATGGACTGGACGGACTTTCCGGGGAGTTATTCGGCCGTGTTGACAGTCCCTGGGGAGTTTTCTTGAAGAGCAATCTTGGTATCGGGCGGTTCAACAAAGGAAAAATAAATAATGAAGATTGGATACCCGAGGACGGACTTTCCTACATCAACAATCTTTCCGGCCAGTCAAACGGAAGGTTCACCTATTACACAGCTGACGTCGGTTACGACTTCCTGCGCAGCAGCGACTACAAGGTCGGCGGATTTATAGGCTGGACCTATTACGGCCAGAGTTCGGACTCGACCGGATGCATGCAGGTGGCTAACCCGCTGTATTCGTGTTTGACGTCGGGTGACAACAGGGTCATCGGCGGAGAGGATACTCAATGGAATGCGCCTCGGATCGGCCTGAGCGCCGAAACCATGCTGACCGAGCGTTGGCGCCTGAACGCTGATGTCGCTTACCTGCCCTGGACCGATTTCATCGGTCGAGACTATCACCTCTTGCGTCCCGCCACTACCTTCACGGAACAACGCGGCAGTGGTGGTGGCGGCGTCCAGCTTGAAGGCGTGCTGTCCTACTTCATCACGGATAACATCAGCGTCGGCGTTGGTGGTCGCTATTGGGCCATGTGGACCAAAAAGGACAGCGACTCTTTGTGCACAGCAGCGGCTGCGTCGGTGACCCGCGCATGCTTGCGAAGTACAGCATGGAGCGCTGGGGTACATTCTTTCAGGCCTCTTACAAGTTCGACTCAAAGACTTGATCTCGGCCGGCTCGAGACTACTTCACGAGCCATCCAGGCCAGCTCGTGGGCATCGACGTCGGCGCCAAACAGGACGCCGACGTCGTGGGTAATGATGGTGAAGCACCTCGGAATCGAGCAGAGCTCAGCTTGCTTGCAAAGAATGAGTGCCAGCCGGTGCGAGCCCCACACGCCTCTCGACTCCCTTCCTGCCCGCAAAAGCCTCAGTGCCGACACGCTTGCACCCAACACCCAGCCTTCCTTGTCCAATCTCCTTCGATCGTCTCCATGAGAATAGCAGTAAGTGTCAGCGCTTTCACTTCGCTCTTGAACAATAGTTTATGCAAGCATCCTCAAGTTGAGGAAACGCCGCAACGTTTTGGGTTGGCTCGGAAACGAGAAGCTGCGCGCGATCGCGTGTTCGTGGCACTCAACAAGCCACAATTCCCACCGACGTATGGTAGTTATTCCGAAGCGCCTGCCTCACGTGCAGCCAACAACAGTTGATTGCGGGACGAAAGGCACCATAGAATCTAACCTAATTCGCCAGACGAACGATCGATGGTGGCGACGGATATCAGCGCGACACTCAAGAATGGACGCCGCAGAGGTCACATCTTGTTCAAAACCTCATGCCAACTAGCAGTCGGTCGTCGCGGCCGGATGTACGCCGTGGCATCTTGAACCCTGGCTTTCATGCCAGGGTTTTTCGTGTGATCCGAGCGAACCCGGTGCAAGGCTGCGGCGAACGCATGTGGGCCGCGGCTGGTGGCACGATCAGCGGCATCGAGCGAGCCGGAGAACTCCTGGTCATTAGAATTTGCGGCAGCGCTCACGCGCCGCCGAACTTCCAGACCGGGATGCCGAGCTTCTTGGCCTTATCGGCGAGGTTGTCCTGGATGCCGGTGCCGGGGAAGTGCATCACGCCGATGGGTAGCGTCTCCAGCAGCGCATCGTTGCGCTTGAACGGGGCGGCCTTGGCATGCTTCGCCCAGTCGGGTTTGAAGGCAATCTGCGGAACCTTGCGGTTGTCGGCCCACTTGGCGGCGATCAGTTCGGCGCCTTTGGGCGATCCGCCGTGCAGCAGCACCATGTCCGCATGCTTGGCGTGCACCTGGTCGAGTTTAGCCCAGATCAACCGGTGATCATTGAAGTCGAGCCCACCGGTCAGGGCGACCTTCGGCCCGGGCGGCACGAGCACCTGGTTGTCGGCGCGCTTCTTCGCGGCCAGGAAATCGCGACTGTCGATCATCGCGGAGGTCAGATTGCGGTGGTTGACCTTCGACCCGTTGCGCGGCCGCCAGGCGGAATGGGTGTGGCGTTCGAACTCGGCGGCGGCCTGGTCGCGCATCAGCTCGAAGGCGTTGCGTCGCTCGATCAGCGTCTGCCCTTCTGCCGTCAGTGGCTCCAGCTCGACGGATTTGATTTCGCTGCCATCCTGCTCCCGCTGCGAGCGCTGCTGCGCCAGCTCGTTGTCGTCCAGCTCGCGCTCGATCCTGTCGATGGCGCGATGGAAGACGTTCACCGTCGACCAGAGCAGGTCTTCGAGGTCGGGCTCAAGACGGGTATCGGTCAGCGCCACCACGAGAGCATCGAAGATGTCGGCGACGCTGCCGGCGAGGACTTGCGCTTCGGGAAGGTGTCGGGGATCGGGCTCATCGTGGAAGGGACGGTAGCCATAGAGCTGGAGTTCCTGGAGGAACTGGTCGGTCGGGGATGAGCTTTGGTGCGGCTCGAAATCGTTGTCGTGGTCGGTGGTCATTGCGGCTTTCCCTGGTCGGATCGACCGCGCCCATCGCGGCCTTCATGGCGACGAAGGCGGCAGGCGGAACGGATTTGCACCCGCAGCGCGAGCTGTGGGCCGGAGCCTTGGCGGAGGACCGAAGGGGGCCGACTATTTTGCCTCACGATGTAAAGGCGGCTCTGCCGCCGACGGAAAATAGTCGGCCCACGAGGTTGCCGGTCCGGGCCGCTTGCCGCCCGATCGCCCTCTTAAGAAGGCCCTGGGAGCGGTCCTCTCCGGCACCGAGGGAAGCATGATCACCGGCCACGCGGTAACGAAGCAGCCGCCTCGCCCCTCGTCCCGTTCCGGCTATGCCGCCAACTC
Organism: Bradyrhizobium sp. Unk1; assembly: GCF_059512345.1. Taxonomy (NCBI): domain Bacteria; kingdom Pseudomonadati; phylum Pseudomonadota; class Alphaproteobacteria; order Hyphomicrobiales; family Nitrobacteraceae; genus Bradyrhizobium; species Bradyrhizobium sp. Unk1. The sequence goes on along the minus strand of NZ_JCAMOP010000036.1, from coordinate 94,220 downwards.
CATGAAGCGCGCGACGTCCTGCGCCGCGATCTGCGCGCGGCTCGCGGCCCGAAGGGCGTCAAATCCGAGCAAGCGAAGGTCTTCGTTGAAGTCGCCAAGCCGTGGCGAGATCACGATTGCCTCGATCCCGACCTCCTGCGCCCGATCGATCAAGGTCGCCATGGCGGCGTCACCGGCAGGATCGTTATCGCGGGCGATGTAGAGCCGGCGGAGCGAGTCCGGGAAGAGGATGGCGGAGAGATGCGCTGCCGAGAGGGCTGCGACCATCGGCATGGTTGGCAGGACGCTGCGGAGCGACAGCATGGTCTCGATGCCCTCGCCCGCCGCCATGACCTCGCCAGCTACACCAAATCGAACGGCGTGACCAAGCAGGTCGCCCATCGCCCGTTTCGGCGTGTCGATCCGCGCCTTGCCAAGCGTTGTCTCGCTGAAGCCGTCGGGGTCGAGCCATGTGCGATGTGCGCCGGTCAGGTGGCCAGCGAGATCGGTGACGGATGCGATCATCGCCGGCCAGGTCTCGGTCGGGCTGTGGTCGTCGGGCCGGTAGCAGCAACGTAGGTGAAAGCGCAGACTACCGGTTGCGTGCAAAGCCGTAATGCCGCGATTGCGGAGATACGCTTCTACGAGTGTGCCCGCGATCGGCTGCGACATGCGGAAGAGCCGCCGCGCCGCCTCCGGTGATCCGAGGGGCGCGTGGGATTTTCTCGACCGGAGGCGATTTGGCTCCGGCTCCAGTTCAGGACGCGGCAGGTTCAGAAAGCGTCGCGCCTCATTGGCGACATCGCGAAAGTTCACGAGACCGCAGCTCGCGCGGATCACGTCGAGGAGATCGCCATATTCGGCCGAGGCGGCATCTCGCCAGTGGCCGGCGGCGCCAGGTCCGGAGTCCGGTCCGCTGAGCCGGACGAACATCGACCGGCCGGGCGTATTGCGGACGTCGCCCACCATCCAGTAGCGGCCCTGGCGCCGCCCGTTGGACAGGTAATGGCGGCACACCGCCTCGGCGTCACGCGCGAGACGGCGGGCCAGTTCGGAGGCGTTGTCCCGCGCCATCAGGCGGCCTCCCGCTCGCCGATGCGCTTGAGCGGATAGTGGTCGAGCACCTTTGCCAACGCTCCGGCGCCGGTCGCGTCTGTCGGCACGAACATGCGCAGCTTCCACGAGATGATCTCGCTGAAGAGACCGTAGGTGCGCAGCCGGTCGCGCATCGTATCGGAGAAGCCGGACAGCTCGATGCGATGGGCGCCCATCACGCGGACACGACGGAGCTGGAGATCCTCGGCGAGGTCGATGACGGTGCGTCCCTCCATCAGCGCCGAGAAAGCCTCTTGTGGCGTCAAGCTGCAGGTACCGGTGGCGCAAGCGTTCGCCGCCCAGGCCGGCGAAACCCTACGACCGATGATGCGCTCGCCATCGTCGGTCTGAAGACGATAGACCCGGGTCGAATCGTTCGGAAGCCGCTTCCAGATCGGCAGCAGCAGGCCGGCGACGATGTGGAGCGTGCTCTCGGCGAACTCGGGGACGTCGACGACTTCACCGTTCCAGGCCGCGGCGAATGCCTCACGATCCGCAGGCTGCCAGTGGCTCTCGTCCATCATCTTGATCGAAGCATGATGCTGCTCCATCGGGCGGATTAGCCGCACGCGGCGTTCGATCTCGCCGTCATCGAGCATGAAAGTCGACGCGGGAATTTGCACCGCGGCACGTCCCGAGCGCTCGTTGATTAGCAGCACCGCCTGAGAATCGGCGAGATAATCCAGCGCTTGATCCAGCGTCATGGGGTGATTGCGCCGGCGTACGGTGATGGTGAGCAGCCGGGTTTCTGCGCCAGTCGCGGGGTACGTGTAGATCGGGCGGCGATCGGTGACGACGAAGCTCTCGGCCAGCAGCGTCTCGAGGCCGACATCGTAGACGCCGCTGGCGATAGCGCCCTCGACCTTGGCGTTGAGCAACTGCTCGAAGGCTGTGAACAGCAGACCTTGCAGGTCGATGGTGAGCGCGAGCAGCCGGTTCAGGAACGTGGTGATCGGCGGCAGCTCATCCTTGATGCCGCTCGCGTCCGTGAGCTTCAGGCCCGTGGCGTCTTCGAAGGTCTGGAGCGAGCACCCTTCGACCTTGCCTCGCACGAGCAGGAGATAGAGCTGGCGCAGCGCATCTCGGGCGTAGTGGCTCTCGAGATTGTCCTCGGGCCGGAACAGGCCCTGGCCGCCGGTCTGGCGCTGCCCGCGCGTGATGGCACCCAGCGTGTCGAGCCGGCGGGCAATGGTCGAGAGGAAGCGCTTCTCCGCCTTCACATCGGTCGCAATGGGGCGGAACAGCGGTGGCTGCGCCTGGTTGGTGCGGTTCGTCCGACCGAGACCCTGGATCGCGGCATCGGCTTTCCAGCCCGGCTCGAGCAAATAATGGACGCGAAGCCGGCGATTCCGCGTCGAGACTTCGGCGTGGTAGCTGCGGCCCGTGCCGCCAGCCTCCGAGAAGACAAGCACGCGCTTCAGGTCATCCATGAACGCGGCGGTCTCTGCGAGATTGGCGGAGCCGGCGCGGTTCTCGACGGCGAGGCGATCACCCCTGCGGACCACGCGGCGCGAACGTCCCGTCACTTCCGCCACGAGGTCCGTGCCGAAACGCTGCACGATCTGGTCGAGCGCCCCGGGAACGGGCGGAAGTGAAGCGAGCCGCTCGATCAGCTCGTTGCGGCGAGCGACCGCCTCGCGGCTCTCGACCGGCTGGCCGTCGCGGAAGACGGGTCGCGACGAGAGATTGCCCTCTGCGTCGGTGAAGGGCTCATAGAGCTGCACCGGGAAGGAATGGGCGAGGTAATCCAGCACGTACTCGCGTGGCGTGATGTCCATGCGTACGTCGTTCCATTCTTCGGTCGGGATCTCGGCAAGCCGCCGTTCCATCAGCGCCTCGCCGGTCGACACGATCTGGATGACGGCAGCATGGCCCTCGGCCAGGTCCCGCTCGAGCGAGCGGACCAGGGTCGGCGTCTTCATGCTGGTGAGCAGATGGCCGAAGAAACGCTGCTTGGCCGATTCGAAGGCCGAGCGCGCAGCCGATTTCGCCTGACGATTGAGCGTGCCGGTCTCGCCGGTGATATTGGCGGCCTGCATTGCCGCGTCGAGATGATTGTGGATGACGCTGAAGGCGCCGGCGTAGGCGTAATAGATCCGCCGCTGCTCGTCGGTGAGCTGGTGCTCGACGAGCTCGTACTCGACACCGTCATAGGAGAGCGAGCGAGCGGTGTAGAGGCCGAGCGAACGAAGGTCGCGGGAGAGCACCTCCATTGCCGCCACGCCCCCCTCCTCGATCGCCTCGACGAACTCGGCACGGGTGGCGAACGGAAAATCCTCGCCGCCCCAGAGCCCGAGGCGCTGGGCGTAGGCGAGATTGTGGACAGTGGTGGCGCCGGTCGCCGAGACATAGACGACGCGGGCGTTCGGCAGCGCATGCTGAAGCCGCAAGCCCGCACGGCCCTGCTGCGAGGGGGCGACATCGCCGCGCTCGCCCTTGCCGCCACCGGCATTCTGCATGGCATGGCTCTCGTCGAAAATGATGACGCCGTCGAAGTCGGAGCCCAACCATTGAACAATCTGCCGGACGCGCGAAAGCTTCTCGCCGCGGTCGTCGGACCGCAGCGTAGCGTAGGTTAAAAATAGGATGCCTTCGGCCAATCGGATGTCGCGCCCTTGAGGGAAGCGCGAGAGCGACGTGACCAACAGACGCTCCATGCCGAGCGCCGACCAGTCGCGCTGCGCGTCCTCGCGCAGCTTGTCGGACTTCGAGATCCAGACCGCCTTGCGCCGGCCCTGCAGCCAGTTGTCGAGAATGATGCCGGCGGACTGGCGACCCTTGCCGGCGCCGGTCCCGTCGCCGAGCATGAAGCCTCGACGGAAACGGGCGGCATTCGGTGCGTCGTCGCGGGCGGCCGTGACGAGGTCGAAGGTCTCGTCAACCGTCCAGGCGCCGGCAAGATAGTTACCGTGCGCCTCCCCGGCATAGATCACTGTCTCAAGCTGAGCGTCAGACAGGATGCAGCGGTCGACGAGGTTCGCCGGCAGGCGCGGCCGATAGCTCGGCTTCGGCGGCACGACCGAAGCCATCGCGGCCGACTGCACCAGCTTGGTCGGATGCGCCTGCGCGCCGGGGATCCGGATCGATTGGAGCCTATATTCCTCGTAGATGGCGTCGCTGAGATGCGCGCCCTGGGACGGCGTCCAATCAATCGTCTCATAGGCGAGGTCGACGGCTTCGGGATCGGTGACGGAGGCCTTGGCTACATGTGCGGTGGCTCGTGCGAGATAACCCCGCACGGTGCGAAGCGCTGACGAGGTTGACACCGGAATCGCGCCAGTCGATTCGACGGTCAGGCGCGCCGGAACGTGTTCCCCGATCCAGCGGAGCAGCGTCGCGACGTCGGGCGCCAATCCCGGTGACTCCGGGAACGCGCGCGGGTCATCGGCCGGCACCTTGTCGATGACGGTGAGGCGCGTCTCGATCGTGGTGCCGTGCTTGGCGTAGACCGCGCCGGCTATCGCGGCGGTGAACACCAGGCGACCGCGTTCCTGCAATCGGGCGAAGGCGTCGCGCCAGACCGAGGCTTCGGGCGAGAAGTTTGCGCCTGATATCGTGACCAGCCGGCCGCCATCGGCAAGACGCGCCAGCGCCGAGGCGATGTGACGGTACGCCGTGTCGGCCAGCCGGCCGGAAACGTTCGCCATTGCCGAGAACGGCGGGTTCATCAGCACGACACTCGGGACGGCGGCGGGGTCGAGGTGGTCGTCGATTTGGGCAGCATCGAAGCGCGTGACGGAAATGGCCGGAAAGAGGGAAGCGAGCAACATGGCCCGACTCTCGGCCAGTTCGTTCAGCACGAGGCCGCCGCCGGCAATCTCGGCAAGAATGGCGAGCAGCCCGGTGCCTGCGGACGGCTCCAGCACGCGATCGGCCGCCGTTATGGCGGCCGCGGTCAGCGCAGCCAGGCCGAGCGGGATCGGCGTCGAGAATTGCTGGAAAGTCTCGCTCTCGGCAGAGCGGCGCGTGTGGGTCGGCAGAAGCTCCGCGATCTTGTCCAAGGCAGAAAGTCGTGAAGCCGCAGAGTCGGCTTTGCGGAAAAGCGTCTTTCCGTATTTGCGCAGGAAGAGGACGGTGGCGACCTCACAGGCGTCGTAGGCCATCTTCCAATCCCAGGCGCCTGTCGCATCTGACGCGCCGCAGGCCTCTTCCATTGCGGAGCGCAAGATTGCGGGATCGATGCGTCGACCATTCTCAAGATGCGGTAGAAGCTGCTCAGCCGCAGCGATGATGGCGCGGGCACCCTCGGGAGCGCACGCAGACGAGATCGGAGCGGCCTCGTCGGCCGCAATCGAGAAAAGGTCGTTCATGAAGGGAGCCTTGAGGAGAGCGGGAACGGGTGAGCCGGCCGGCGCTCTCTCTGGACCGCACCGCTCAAACCCGTCCCGGCCCCCCTCTCACTCTCTGCCCGATGCGCTTGAAACGTTGCGGGCAGAAGATCATTTACGCAGTGTCAGGGTCGCTGCGCGCTCGCGCAGCAAGAACCGCTTGTGGCGCAAGCCTCAAGAGCTGAATGGCCTGGTCAACAGGCTGCCGCTGACCTGCCTCCGCGCCCTTGCGCGGGGCGCGGGTCTCGGCAATGCGGTTCACGAGCTCCGACAAGTCCATCGAACCGCTTCGCACAATGAAGGAGGATTTGATGGCTCAAATTCTGAAGTTTCCTACCAAGAAGATCGAACCGGTCACCGTTCGGAGCGGGAGTAAGCACCGTATCAGCGTCGAGGTGCTCGATGATGTTCGGCCGCGACGCACGCGGTGGAGGGTTCAGTTCGAGATCCAGGAAGCAGCAGGATTTGCTGCTTTGAAAGGCTTTACCGATCGCGCCGTGGCCAATGGCTATCGACATCGCTTCGAGGTCGGCAGCACGCGGCCGGTACGGCAGTTCGTAGCGGAAACCTCCGGTCTCGTCGCCGCCGGCAGGATCGCGATCTGGATCGACGGCCTGAAGGTGCAGCCACAGGTGGCTCGCAGCGCATAAAAATAGGCTGGGGCGAAGATCGTCGCCCCAGCCTATGCTTCTACTCGGCAGCGATCATGTGCGGCTCGTCGGCCTGATCGGTTGGAGTGTCCTCGTCGTCCTCGGCGAGGAATTCCGGCAGCGCCTCGGCACCGCCCTCGGGCTCCGCTGTGTCGGCGGTCGCAGCCTGGTCGACGTCAACCATTCGAAGGGACTCGGGCAACCAGCCGGTCTCGGCCAGAAGGCGTTCGGCCTCCTTGGCCATGTCGCCCTTCTTCAGATGCTCAATGAGTTGAGCGGCCCGCTCGCCCGAGCCCTCCCGCACCGCCTCCAGGATGCGGCGCTTCGGTACCCGACCGAGATAGTTCTCGACGGTCGGCCGCCAGCCGGAGACGACCATGTCGAGGTCGACGGCCCGGGCGATGCGATCGGCCTCCTTGATCCGCTGCTCGACGATGTTCGGGGTGACGCCGCCGTAGCGGTCGCCTTTCTCGTAGAGCGCGTTGACGCCGAACGAGGCGCAGTGCGCAAACAGCGCCGCTTGCTCGTCGCCCGGGAGACGCGTGAGCCAGTCCCAGAGTTCGGCTTTGTCCTTCGGCAGGCGCTCCTCCCAGGTCTTATGGCGCGCGTCGATTGCCTTTGCAGCCGGGCAGTCCTTCAGGCCCTGCGCCTGCACCGGGAAGCTGGCGTCGCGCAAGGAGATCTCCATCGCCGTCCCGTAGGAGGAATACCGAGAGAAGATGTCGAGGCAGAACTTGTGCAGCACCGCTTGGAAAGCGACCGACGGCGCGATTGCCAGCTTGTCGCGCAACGCCAAAGTCCGCTCTGCCGTGAGCTCGGTCAGCAGGCGGTCCGGCAACGGCTTGACCCCATCATCATCCTCGTCCTCGGGTTCCGCAACCTGCCCGCCGATGGTGATGACGGCGCGCTGGATAACCGGCGCTGATGATTCGGCGCCGTCCAGGGCCGCGGCAACGGGTTCGGCGTCGCTGTTCGGCTTGGGCTCAGCTACGGGCGGCTCGTCCTCGGGCCGGACATAGCCGCGATCGACCGACAGCCTGCCTTCGGCGTCGATGCTGACGAACACGCCCGCGCGGGCCATGTCGGCCGGTTGATAGATGACGGGCCGATCGTCGAAGGCGGCAAGAGCGGTCTCGATCTCGCCGAGGCGCTGATCAACCTCATCGGGGAGCTCATCCACGCTGTCATGCTCGGCTTCGAGCCTGGCGTATTCGGCCTTGAGGGCCTCGATGGTCCCCTGCTCTTCGGCCGAAAGATCGGCAGACACGCCGTCCAGTTCGCGCGAGCCGCGGGTATGGCCGTAGGGAAACTCAATGGCGAGCTCGATCCACTTCCAGCCTTCGGCGGCGATCGTCTCGGCCTCAGCCCTCAGCTTCTCAGCGACCAGACGGTCGAGCAGAGCAATGTCCTCAAGCCAGCCGCCGTCGTCGGACTGGAACAGATCGCGCAAGACCACGCCACCGGCCGCCTCGTAGGCATCGAGGCCGACAAACACGGCGCGCCGGTCGGAGGCGCGCACTGTCTTCTCCGTCAGCATGCGGCGGATCTGATAAGGCTCCTTCTGGCAAGAGCCGGAGATCGCCTTCCAGGCCTGCTCCTGACGGCTGTGATCGGCGGTGACGGTGAACGCCATCAACTGCTCGAGAGACATGCCGTCATCGGCATAGACGTCGAGCAGCGCGGGCGAGACCGAGGCGAGCCGCAGGCGCTGCTTCACCATGTTGACCGAGGTGAAGAAGGAAGCCGCGATGTCCTCTTCGGTCCGGCCCTTCTCGCGCAAAGCCTGGAAGGCGCGGAATTGGTCGAGCGGGTGCAGTGGCGCGCGCTGGATGTTTTCGGCCAGCGAGTCGTCTTCGGCGAGAATGGTGGTCGCCGGATCGCGAACGACGCAGGGCACCGGCGCGGACTTGGCCAGGCGCTTCTGCTTCACCAGCAGCTCCAGCGCCCGATAGCGGCGGCCGCCCGCCGGAATCTCGAACATGCCGGTCTCTGCGCCTTCGGCGTCGAGGACTGGCCGGACGTTGAGGCTTTGAAGCAAGGTACGCCGGGCGATGTCCTCGGCTAGCTCCTCGATGGAGACGCCGGCCTTCACACGCCGGACGTTTGACTGGCTGAGCACCAGCTTATTGAAGGGGATGTCGCGCGAGGACGACAGGGTGATCTTCTGAACGGCAGGTGCCATGGGTGATACTCCGCGACGGGCGGCCCAAAGACTCTCTCTGGGACCTCCAACCCGTCACGAAGCGCAGCGCCGCCCTCTTCCTCTGAGGGCAGCGCCGCAAACCGACGATCAGGAAACGGAAAAGCACGAAGCCGGAGACACGCCGTTCCGCATCTCCGGCATTCCGGATATCAGGCTGCCTGGTCGAGCAGCTTCTTCGCGCGCGCCTCCAGATCGAGGCGTGCGTCCTGATGGGCCTTGCCCCGCGCAACCGCTGTGATGCCTTGCACGAAGTCGAACACGCTCTCGGGCTTGCGCCCTTCCTCGGATAGCACCCTCTCGATGATCTTCGCTGTCTCGGTCTTCGAGAAGCCGCGCTTGCGCAGGAACTCGCTGCGGTCGTCGTCGGTGCGGGCGACGATCGTTTCTCGCGCCGCCCTGATGCCGTTGACGAAGGGCATCGGTGATGAATTGGCAAAGCTGGCGAGTGCCGGCGCCGCCTCGTGCGCAAAGCGTGAGGCGGCGTATTTGGAGTGACGAATGGTGATCTCTTCAAAATCCTCGACGCCCCAGAGATTCCGGTTCTGGCAGACGGCGCGGAGATAGAAGCTCGCCATGCCGAGCGTCTTCGCTCCCACCTCTGAATTCCAGCAGTAGAAGCCGCGGAAGTAGAGGTCGGGCGACCCGTCGGACAGTCGACCGGCTTCGATCGGATTGAGGTCGTCGACCAGGAACAGGAAGATGTCACGATCGGACGCATAGAGCGTCGTCGTGTCCTGGGTGCTGTCGACGCGCGGGTTGTAAAAGCCAGTCGTCCAATCGAGCACGCCTGGCACCTTCCACCGCGTGTCCCCGGTGCCGTTGCCGGCGATGCGCTGCACGGCCTCAACCAGCTCGTGGTCGAAAATCCGGCCATATTCAGGCCCTGTGACGGCGCGCAGCTCGACGCGACCGTCTTCGATCTCGAGCGTCTTCACCTGCTCGGCGGAATGGGAGGTCAAGCCGTATTGCAGGTTGATGCCGGCCAGCGGCGCCGGAAGCTGCCGGAGGTAAGCCGCCGGCGCTCCGACCAGGCCGGCGAGTTGGCCGAAACTCCAGTGGGTCGGTGCGATCGGCGCGTCAGAACCGGGCAGTACCAGAGCCAGGCGCTCGGCATCGTCGCGGCTGGCCTCAACTCGAATCGCAGCGCTCTCGACCGTTCGGGTCCGGCTTCGCTCGGTCCGTCCACGCACCGCGACACAGAGGTCCGACAGGGACAGATAGCGCTCGTCCGCTGGCCGCGAGAACCATTCCGACGATACTCGGCCGACGCGCGTCCCGCGTGTCACGTCCACCTTGTAGCCTCCGGCATGGTCGCGGCCGGCGCTCAAAACTTCGACTTGGGTCATGGGTCATCTCCACGACAGGCGCCGGAGGCCTTTCCTCCGTTCTTCAACCCGTCACAGCAAAGCCCGTCCGCCCTCTCACTCTAATGGGGGCGTTGCGGGGTCTCCCCGCAGAAGGGGTCGGCCGAGACCAAAGGCTCGGGCGCAGGGGAAAACTTTCCCCTCAAGGGTCTTCCCCCCGGCGTTCAGAATGTCATCGGAGCACCAGGTCGCGTAACCCGATGGATCTGCCCGGAAAGTTTAGTGCACCGCAAACGAGGCGAACGGAAAATTGGGTCCCAGTTTGCTGGGCACTTCCACCAATTCCATACGGCAGCTTGACTTGATGTCCCGCAGACCGTCAGAACGATCACTCAGGGATCACCACGTCAGCGATTGAAACGAAAATGACGCTCGATATCAGGGGCAGCATCAAGAATACGAAGATTAGCTCGAACCCATACGTTGTTTTCGAGGAACTGATCTCAAATGCGATCGACTCGTTCCTGATCCGCAAGCACGAGGATGCCTCTGCAACGGACATGCTGGTTGACATCGACGTCGAATTCATTCGAGCTGACATGCTTGATGATCGCGAGTCCATGATCGTTTCCTGCAAAGACAACGGATGCGGGTTGGGAGACGATCAGCTCAAGGCATTTCTGACCAAGGATACCTCCTACAAGGACGACCTTCCGATCTTCGGGATCGGTCAGTGCAAGGGTGCGGGACGAATCCAGTTCTTTCACCATTTCTCGGCTCTCGCGATCGACAGCACCTATCGCAGCGGGCACGATATCCTGAGGCGCCAATTGCGCTATTCAGAGCCGCAGAAGCAGATCGACCCTGAAGACTTCGAAACCGGCACAGGAAGTGAAGGCGCGATCGGGACAATCGTACGGCTTGAGCAATTCAAGGAAACCTCTCTCGCGCGGATTCAGCACTCAGAGCCACCTAGCACCCTGTTTTCCGCGCCCGCTTTGAAGAAGCAAATGCTGGTTGCCTTCCTTCAGAGGTTGGTGGGCCTAGCGAGTCGGCTCGGGAGCTTCGAGATCAGGTTCACCACTCGCCATTGGAAAACGGGCGACGAGATCGAGGTATTGAGACATTCCGACTTGCCGGAAGTCACGGCTGAGCGGGAGGTGGACGTTGAGGAACGAGACCCCAGGAGCGGCGATGGCTTAGCGACGCATCAAAGGTTTAAGCTTTCTCACTACCAACTCAACGAGAGCCTCTTCGACCTACCTCGAAATGCCATCGCCTTTTGTGCGAAATCCTCGCCCGTCAAGGATATCACCCCATATTACCTGCGGACCCGAACGGAGCAGAACAATCCAGTCGGCGGATTTCACCACATCGTTCTGATCGAGAGCGACTACCTGGATCAGCGCGTGAACGAGCAGCGCGACGACTTCGACAACATTCCTGACGAGATACCTAGTGGAGATATGTTTTCAGTCGAAAAGCTGTCTTACGCAGCAATTCACGAGGCGATTGATCCGATAATCGAGCAGATGGTCGTCCCTGCGGATTGGGACAAGGACGACATTTTGAAGCAAGTCACTGATCAGTTTGGTGTCAGCGAGGCGATGCTCCAGGACACCTCGACGCGCATTGTTTATGGCGAAGCAGCCCAGTCTGTCGCTGAGCGCGTTCTAAAAAAATACCAAGAAAGAATCATTGATGAGACTGCGGAGATCTTCAACCTCAAAGAGGAAATTATAAAGGCCGAGCCAGATTCGGAGCAGTTTCGCGCTAAGATCAACGAGCTTTCGTGGAAATATACATCATCCCTCAAAGCATTTGACATGGCGAACCTATCGCAATTGATAGTCCGCCGCGCCGCGATCGTACAGATTCTTGATCTTGCGTGTCGTAAGCAACTCGCGGCACAGGCAGTCGCTGAGGGACGTCGCCGGAAGGACGAGAAGATCATCCACAGCATCTTCTTCCCGATGCGGAAGGATAGCACTGAGGTCGCTGACCACGACATTTGGCTTCTGAGTGAGGAATACCATTACTACGACTACATCGCCTCAGATGTGCCGCTATCGAGCATCCGCTGGAATGACAGCGAATGTGTTTTCGAAAGTGACATCGACCAGGAGTTTCAAAAGCTGCTTGCCAAGCGGGCAGACGACAATGGCGGCAAACGGCCAGACATTGCTCTCTTCAGCAAGGAAGGCTCAGCCATTATCGTCGAATTCAAGGCCCCGGGAGTATCGATGGACGAGCATATCGGCGACCTTTCAGAGTACGCTCATTTGCTCGCGGCCAAATCAGGAGGCCGGCTAAGGAAATTTTATGGATATCTTATCGGCGACACTGTCAATCCACTGCGTCTGAGCGGAACTTGGACTCCGTTTTCAGTCGGCCAGGGATGGTTTCAATCCAGCGCCCTATTGGATCCTCGCACTCGGCAACCGTTGGGTGAGACCTATTTTGAGCTGCTCCACTTCGGTGACGTCATTGAGCGAGCAAAGAAGCGGATTGGCGTATACCAGGACAAGCTCAAGTTGAATCTACATCGGGACAATCATTGAAGGCGCGTTGAGCGTGGGTAACGAGCTCTTGGCTCGACCGGGGCAGGTGAGCGCGCCATGTGGTCTTCCGAGGCGTAGCGCGCGGCCAGGCGGCCGAAGCCGCTTTTCACTCTCAGGACAGTACCCGCAGCCTTCGCTACGTCATGTACCTGCGACCGAGAGGCGCAAGTATTTTTGCTACGCCCTGTCACGCCATCTTGCGACTGTCAACGAAGGTCGACGCGCCAACTCGTCCCGGTTTGACGAGAGCTATGCGCGGTCGTCGAGAATACCGTTTTCTTCCGTCATTCTGGGTGTCAACATCTCAACTGTCTCGACCGTGACGTCTCGTGCGGCGGAGTGATGGAGAAGACGAATGACAGACGCCAAATTCCTTACCCCGGAGGAAGTGTCCGCACGATATCGTAACGAGGTCACTGTTGGTACGCTGCGGAATTGGCGCGCGATGCGAACAGGGCCTGCATATATCAAGATCGGGAAAGCCGTCTTATACCCGGTGAGCGAGCTTGACGCTTGGGATCGCAGAAATCTTGTGATTTGTAGTGCGTCGAAAGGACTGGACGTGAGCTAGCGTGGGATAAACAATAGAATTCCTCAGGCCCGTACAATGTGCGCTCGCATCCTTCATGCCGCTATACTCGCCAACCGCGCACAATTTTCCACGCTCGGCGGTGTACGTCGTGAATCATCGCCTACGTCGAAAGTCAGCTCTCGACACTGAGCCCATTTTCCCGACGGGCCTTCCAGCTATGATCAAATACTAAACACAGAGAAAGCGACGTTGAGCTGAGCACTCGCTTCGACGTGAGTCCCAGCATCTTCAGTTCACGCCTGTCTTTGAGAGTTCGCAGAAAGTGGTGTAGTCTCGTTCGTGATCCAGCGTGCTCTAGGCAAACGGTCCATGCGCAGACCTGTCGCGAGGGTGATGTTCACGTTGGATCATCGGGTACCGATCCCAGATCCACACCCCAACGGCCCTTCGCTTCGACGAAAATCGCCGTTACATCAAAGCGATATGCCCCGACGGAAGGTTGGTGCACAACCACCCCTCAGGCGATCCCTCGCCCTCGCAGGCCGACATCCAGATGACGAAAGCGATCATCGACATCGCCAAGCCGCTGGGAATTGCCGTGCACGATCACATCATCGTGGGCAGAAGCGGGCATGCCAGCCTGAGGGGACTGAAGCTGATCTAAACGACGTCGCCTCTTGGGGGCTAAAGCGGACCTTACCAATCGCCTCGGCTAGGCAAGATGACAGGCCAGTCTCTCAGCGAGCTCGGCAGGGCGGGCCGATGATCACTTCCTTACGGCAGCGACCCTCTAAGGTCCGCGACACCAAAATCTACCGTGGCTCCGCCACCGTTCTCAGAAGTCGTCTGGGTGCGGGCCTCGCTGTGTGCTGGCACAGCGATGACCCGGTTGCCTTTCTTCTCCGCCAGTCCGACATTTCGAGCGAGGATCGCGCCAAGCAAAAGCATCGTGACCATCAGTCCGCTCACGGACGCAGTCACATAAACATTGGACCAATTGCGCATCACTACACCACCCATGCGCATCGCCCCGGCCCGATGCAACATGCGTCGTTGAGTCGTTAGGCGATTTGGTGGCGCGGCAGTGGCGTTCTGGAGTTCACCTCACTTGTTACGCGGTGGCGGCCACTCGTTGCAGGTTCGTGGCGAGCGGATTGCTTTGAGCAGCCTTTCCTGTGGACCGCCGCACTTCCATCACAGGAGGCAGCATCGACTCAGGCATACTCCGAAATTGCGCGGCTTGCTCTCCCGGCCGCGCGGATCTGGCCTGGAGCCCCGGCTGGTACGGTCGGGGCTCTCTTTGGAGCGGCTCTCTGAGACCGTTCAGCTTGGCCTCGGGCGGCGGTCTTCGTGCTGCCAGTCGCCTAAGCCACTGACCCGATCACTAGCTCCGTCAGAACTGCTGACGTTGCTATCCGCTTCCGGGATTTCAGCGCTGTTCGTCTGGATCAGAAATAGCTGTTTCTGCATCTCGACGAGGCGCGCGCGGCTATATTGCCAAGACCAAGGCCCACACCATTATTCCGCAGAATCCGCCAGCACCCAAAGAAGCAAGGAACTAGCATCGTTGTAATGGAAGACGGCGCCCGTTTACGAAATGAGCAAGCGGGCGCTATTTCCACTTACGGCGTCGCGAACGCCTCCAACAACGCCTTTGCTCCACTCAGGTCACGAGTGTCGAAGCCCTCGGTAAACCAGCCGTAGACCGGAGCGAGAAATTCTCAAAGGTCCTCATTCCGTCTCCCTTGATCGCGCCGCAGCCGCGCCGTGCCAATTGTTGCGCGCAGCTCAAATGACGACAATTCCGGGCTGTATCGTGGTTCGTCGTCGGCAAGAGCGGCCACGCCGGCCTGCGCGGATGCGGTTGATCTAAGGCTTCGAATCAAGTGACAACAGCGGCATGAGCGACTGGCTGCACAATCTGCCCGTGCCCGTGATGGCGCTGGTGATCTTCGGATTCACCTATCTCCTGGCCGCGGCCATCTTCGCGGGTATCGCGCTTGTCGCGACGGAGGAGCGCGCGAAGTCGCTGAAGGCGATCTCGCCGGGCATGCTGCCGGTGCTCGGCATCATCTTCGGCCTGTTCGTGGCCTTCATCGCGGCGCAGGTCTGGGGCGACAGCGACCGCGCCAGCGCCGCGGTGAGCCGCGAGGCCAGCGCGCTGCGCAGCGCCGTGCTGCTGGCGGCCGGCCTGCCGGCGGAGCAGGATGCGAGGCTGCGCGGTCTCGTCCGCGACTATGTCGGGCAGGCCGTCGCGGTGGAATGGCCGATGATGGCGCATCAGGAGGCCTCGCTGAAGGTGACGCCGCCGCCGCTCGCCGAAGCCCTGCAGATCGTCGTCGCGATGACGCCGCAAGGCCCGGGGCAGGCGAATGTCCAGCGCGAGCTCATCGCCGCGCTGGAGCAGGCGCTGGATGCGCGGCGGCAGCGGATCATCGTCAGCCTCGCCGCGGTGAACCCGGTCAAATGGTGGTGCCTGTATCTTCAGGCGGCCTGCGCGCTGCTGGTGATCGGCCTCGTTCATTGCGACAACCGGCTGGGATCGGCGATCGCGATGGGCCTGTTCGCCACCGGCGTCGCCACCTCCGTCCTGCTCATCGCCGCGCACGACCGGCCGTTCGCCGGCCAGATCTCGATCCAACCGGAGCCGCTGCTCCAGATCATGCCGGGGGAAGCCGGCAAGAGTTGAGCAGAGCGGCCGCCCGAGAGAGCACCTCACCGGACGAGCTGCCACCCCTTCGGCGTCCAGCGCAGCAGCGTGCCGGACAGCGGCTTCGGCGCGCGCGCCATGAGGTTCTTCGTCAGCGTCCGCAGCGCGTCGAGCGCGGCGCTACTGTCTTCGCTTGCATAGAGCACGAGATCGGCCGACGGCGCCGCGACGATCAGGACACCGCCCTGGGCTTGCGCGAGCGGCGCCCAGCTGTCGACCAGCGCGAGCCGGCTGGTCTGATAATAATCCCCCGTCAGCGTGCCGAATTGTCCTGACGGGACCGCTTTTGCGACCGTCGTGAGCGGCTTCACGCTGCTGCGCAGATTGGCGATGGCGACGTCGAAGACCTGGTCCTGCGTCAAGGCGAGCGCGGCACGATCCCTGTCGTTGAACACCCTGACCGCGCGCGGCGAATCCAGCACCGGGACGATCACCAGCCCCTCCGCCAGGGGCCGCGTCAGCGCCGGGCCGCGCGCGTCGACCTCCCGAAGCGCCTGCCGCATGTAATCCGCCGAGCGCACGACCACGCGAAGGGCTGCTCGGGTCGGCGGATCGTTCCGGCTGCTCGCCGTTGCCTTGACGCCGCTGACATAGGCGCCGATCTCCCTGGCGCAGCCGCCGGTATTGGCCTTGCAGAAGGCGTAGATGCGGTCGAGGTTGGTTTGCAGAGGGCCGACCGACAGCGTCAGCGGTCCCTTGATCACGACCGGGGTGTCACGAATCTTGGCGCGGATGCGCTCGGCCACGAAAGCGGTAAACGCGGGTTCGTCGGCTGGAATCTGCTGCGCCCGGGCAGCCCCGGCTCCGACGAGATCGCCGGCCACGATCGCGGCGATCAGCCACCGGCATATGCGAGATCGGATGCTCATGCGAACCACCGGCTCGGGAGAGCGGCTCGCCGGCCGATACTCACCCCTCCGCGTCCAATCGAATGCCGGCCGCCATCGATCCTGCGACGCCAGCGGCTGATCGATCAATAGCAATAGCGTTGGCTGACCCGGACGTAATAGCCGTCGGGACGCTGCATGTAGCAGCCGCGCTGATAGGCGTAGTAGCCGGAGCGGCGGCGCTCGCCCTCGGAGGCGATCGCAGCGCCCGTGCCGGCACCGACGACCGCGCCGATTGCGGCGCCGCGTCCGCCGCCGATCGCGCCGCCGAGAATCGCCCCGCCGACACCGCCGATGATCGCGCCGCCGATGGCATCCTGAGCCGCGACCTCATGCGCCGGCATCGCCATCGCGACCGTCAGACATGCAGCGATTCCAGCGGCTCGAAGCATCTGTGATTCTCCTATCCGAGGACCGGTCATCATAGCCGCCGCGGGCCATTCAAACCAGAACAATCGCCAATGGACGGGTGAGCCGCCTTTGCCCGCGGAAGAATGCCGCCTAACCACATGGGGTCAGATGCTGCTCCAACGTCCTCATGTAGCGAAGGGCGAGGCTACGCGTATGCGCGATCTCCACGACGAAGCCTCGATCTCTGCAGGCGGCCTTGTCGTTCATCAGATCGACAAGCTCGGGAGAACGAAAGACCGTTTCGTCGTACCAGGAGAAGAACTCGGTATTTGCAAGCTGGTCGGCTTCACCCAAGCCCAGCGTCCGGGCGTGATTTCGCGCCGTATTGGCTGCATAGGCGAAGCAACATTCGACGAAGTTGGCTTCATCCTGGGTGATGAGGAAGGATCTGGTTTGCAAGTCGGGCAGCAGCCATTCCGTCATCTCCACGGAACCGGCCTCAATCGCCGCGCATCGCTTGCGCAGCCCCTTGGGGCCAGTGACGAACTCCGCAAGCGTCGGCCGTGGGGGTGCCATTCGGGCCAAACGTCCCGGCTCGCGCTCGCAGATGTATTTTCGCCACGCCCAGCGCTTGAGCGGCGGCGCGGCGAGATATAGAGCCTCGGTGAAAACACCGAGATGAACCACGAAGACCGGCCGATGCAGAACCGCAACCGGCGGCTTGTAGGGTCCTTCGACAATGCGCAGCTCGAAATCGACCGCTCGCGCGTTGCAGATGTCGGTCCATCTTTCGCGCAGCTCGGCAAGGGGCTGACCGGCAGCGCGATTCATCTCCGCGACGAAAACAAAGGCGTCGAAATCCACCATCAATCCGGGCGTCGATGGATATTGACCGCTGGTGTTTCCGATGAAGGCGACATCGATGCACGCCGGATGCATCGAATAGGCACGAAACGAGTCCTTGAGATCGGCGATGATGCCAACGAGATCATTCCGTGCCGACCCGGACATCACCATCTCCGCTGGTTGGCAACGCCATCGTCATCCCCGGCGCGACGTCCCTCGCTGCCGATCGAGACCGCAATCAGATCCTCGATCTGATTGACGAGGATATTGTCGACATGGGCCGGCAATGCCGCGGGGCCGACCGCATCGAGCTCCTCGTTGACTTTCCGGACCAGGCTGGCCACCTTGGGATCGGAATACGTCACTCCCAGGTTGGCCATCATCTTCGCTTTGCATTGCGCGGCGATTCCACCCGCTTGCTTGAGAATGACGACCGGGATCGACCGCTCCAGCGCCATGTTGATCTCGATCTCCGTCCCGGATGGTCCTCCGTCGCGTGACGACCCGCCCATGGCGACGAGTATGTCGAGCTCGCTGATAAATCGCTCCCGCATACGACCGAAATCAGCGTCAGCACGGCCGGCACCTTCGTCAGACACCACCACCGCCGGGGCGGTGCGACTGAATTGGGTGCTGCCGCGTCTGCGCAGATAGAATCGCGCGGCGTTCGCATTTCCCTCGAAGGCCGCCTCGACCACGGGAACCCCCACGCCGGGGCCATGTCCGGACGTCACCCGGAAGTCGCGCTGCACCAGAGCCCGTCCCATCCGTAAACATAGCGCCTCGATGTCTGACGTCTTGATTGTTCCGCCATCGAGCACACCATCCGGCACCAGCACACCCTTCTCCTGCTTGGCGGTGCCGCTGAACCCCACAATCGGCCTGATTGCGATCACGGCAATCTGCCGCACCCAGCGCTCGATGTCGGAATACTCCTTGAACAGGTGCGTCTCGATGCGCATGCGCTTCATGTTCTCGACATACATGGCCTCGACGATCCGATCAGCAGGATGCTCGGCGGCCTTCACCAGAAGGTGGTGCCAGAAACGGGTGCGTGGGACCGCCTTGGCGGCGCTGGACAGTAGGCGGCGCAAGGCCGGATCGGTGAACGAGGTGCCGACGAACACGATGGCGCTGCTGCGATAGTCGTCCTCGAACAGGCGCCATATCTCGCGCCGGTGGCGTTCAGCCAGATCGAACTGCTCCTCCAGAAAAACGAGATCCCATTCGAGATCAATCGCGTATTTGGCGTGCTCGAAGTCTCCGTTCATCTTGACGATCAGATGGCTGTTGGCAAAGTTCTCCATCAGGGTGCCGTCGTCCCTCACGACGGAGTGCGGGAAGTTGCCGCTTGCCAGCGCGGCTTCGAACAATTGATCGTAGTTGGTGGTCCAGATCCGGGACGCACCCGACCGCATCATCGCATAATGATAGGCGTTCGGCCGTTTTTGCTTGCGCTGCATAAAGCTCTGCTTGAAGCGGTCATAGACATCTTGCGCCCGCGCCGATTCGGCGGCGACCAGTTGAAGCAGCTGCGGCAGGCTGTATGTCGTTTGACCTGCCCACAGGCTCATTTTCAACTGTTGCAGGATTGGAAAGTAATGATCATCCCAGCCACCGATGCCGGATTGCACGGACACCCCGGCGCCCGCGTAGAATACCAGGCGATCGACACGGATAGCGCCCTTCAGAGTGGATGGCATATTCCGATGCGACGCGAGTTGCGAGGCAGGCGTGTCGCGCAGAACAGCCTCAAGGTCGGCAACGTTGCGTAGCAAGGCACGACAGCCGGTGTAGGCCCGACTGCTCGGCTCGCCTGTCCAGGCGGCGTGGTAGTATGTGACGCCCGTGCCTGCGGTGACGTCAAAGTCGCGGTCCGAATCGCCAACGTAGACCAGTTCATTCGGCGCCACGCTCAACTTTCCGGCCAGGGCCCGAACCGCCGCAGGATCCGGCTTTTGGCCCAACGGCGCATCTTTTCCCCAGATCTCGTCCATGAAGCCGTGCAGACCGAGATGGGTTACCAGTTCGACGAGTTCGGCCGTCGCGCGCGACGAGAGTATTGCACATTTGATGTCGCGCGCCTTGAGATCCTGAAGCAGCAGTTGAATCCCGCTGACGACCTTTCCCTGACGCTCACCGGCCTTGAGCGTCTCGCGATAGAAATCGCAGATGTCCGCAAGGTTCGCGGTCGCGGCGGGAATGTCGGCGTACGCAAGCGCGATCAACGCATTGGGACCGTAAAGCGGCAAAGTATTGGCCGAAATGTCGGGCCGCCCGGTCGAAGCCTCAAACCGATCGAAAGTCCTTGCAAGCGCTTTTTGGCTTGCATCGCGGCCGTCGAAGATCGGCCCGTCGAAATCAAAGATGACACCCCGCAACGATATCGGCATGTGACACGCGACCTTCGCGAATGACTATGTACAAAATGCTATGGCCTCTCTCTCGGCAAGATCATGCCTGGATTACACTGGCCAGGAGTTTCCCGACGATCGGATTGGTGACGTTGTTGTGGGCGTCCGATTGAGCGGTCTTGATGATGTATTGGTCGGCCAGGAACGTGTTGATCTTGCCTCGCTTGGGCGCGAACTGCTGGGTGGCGTTATCGGGCTCGCTCACGCCCGGCTCGAGTTTCTGCGGCCCGTTTGCCCCCATCGCGCCGAACTCGTCGCTGGCATCGCCGACGCCTTGCGTGGTGTCACGGGAAAAGCGCGAAGCGATCGCATAGGCAAGCGTACACGCAAGGTCGTTGTGGGTGTGCGTGAACACGATGGGACCTGTGGGCTTGCCGACCACTTTCGGAAATGCTCCGGCGACCTGATGGGACAGGGCATTGTGGGAATAGGCCCCCTGCAGGATCGTGAGCGAAAATAGCTCCAGATTCGGAACCGCATCCCAGCGATTGGCCGCCGCCGTGACCAAACGTCCGCCAAAGCTGTGGCCGACCAGATGCAGCCGAACCGCATGCGAAGGCGTGAGCTTTCGAAGAACATTATCGGTGAGGCTGACGCCGACGACGCCAGCACGCTTTTTCATCTCATAATAGGTGAGCTGGTTGAGGAAGCGGCCGACAGCGGCGCGCGCGCCGGTGAACAAGCCATGCACGGCACTGCTGAGACCCATGGCACCGCCGACCTTCGGAGCGAGCTTCAGCACGGGTGGCGTGGTAAGGCTGCCGAGCAAAAACTGTGCTTCGGTGCGATCTGCGGCGGCGCGCGCAACCCGGGTTGCGTCAACCCGGAGTTCCTTGTCGGGCGAGTGTGCATCCACCTGCACCGCTGCTGCGGCATGCTTGGCGAGATCGTGCGAGGCGTCGGGATTCAAGTGCTGGGCAGCGGTGCGCGCCGCGGCGATGGTCTGCGCCGCGGACGGGCCCAGGAAACTGGCGAAGTCCGCCAATACCGCGTCGAACTCCTGCTGAGGCAGGTCTGAGACCGAAGCACCTCCGGAAGCGGAAAGCGTGCCTTGCGTGCCCACATCCGTGATCGCGGCGGCATCGAAGTCGGTTTGAAACGCCTTGGCAGGCCACAGCACGCCGGCGACGACGATCTTGTCCGCGCGGCCAGCCGGCATATTGCCGACGGCGTTGGCCCAGAGCGTCCCGTACAGCTTCGCCGCATCGTTCCTGTCGTTCTTCCAGCCATGGGACATCACCACCAGGTCCTCGATTCCTGGCTTGCTGAGCAATGCCGTGAGCTGCGCTACGACGCCCGCGTCAATTGCACCATTCTCGTCAAACTCCAGCCAAATCGACGGAACATCGCTCATAGGCGTCCTCCCTAAACGGATTGCAAAGCGCGCAGCAGATCGAGCAAGCCGGCCCCCTGGAATTCTGGTCGACGCTTTATATTGGTCGCAGCCGCGACGAAGATTTCCTTCACCTGTTCGGGCTGCCCCAGGAATTCGCTGCGGACCGACAGGAAGGCCGCGATCGCGCCAGAGACGTGGGGAGCGGCCATGCTGGTTCCGGAATCCTCTCGGAACAAGGCTTCGGTCGCAGCAACATTGTTCATCAAAGCGCAGGAGACGATGCGCTCGCCCGGCGCGACCAGATCGGGCTTCATCCGGCCATCCGAGGTCGGGCCCTTGGCCGAGAAGAACGAAACACCGAACGTGTGGGGCATGTCGCGATGGGTCGACCCCACCGTAATGGCAAGACTCGCATTGCCGGGATCTGCGATCGTCCCCATGTGTGCCGCGCGCTCGGCCGCCCCGTAATAGCCGCTGACGACACCGTACCCACCATTGCCAGCCGCGACGACCACGCAGACCCCCGAGTGCACAAGGCGGTCGACCTCGACGCAAAGAGGGCTCTGCCCGGCTGCAAACCATTCGGGATCGAACGGATAGCCGAGGCTGAGATTCACGCCGTGAATCTTCAGGCTTCGTCCGTTGTCGTTGCAGCGCTGAATATATCCGAGCGCGGCCAGCAGGCTGCTGAGATCGCCCGATTGACCATCGGTGAGCACTTTCAGACTGACGAGCTTGCAGTCGCGCGCCAATCCCGCGATCGGCTGCTTATGCTCGGTAGGGACCGGGCTGACGTTCCCTTTGCTGTCCCGCACCTCTGCCTTGATGCTTATCTTGATAATTGCTGTCTCGATCCCGGGCAGGTTGTCCTGCGTGCGGCATGTCAGACCGGCAATGATGCCGGCGACATGTGTACCATGCCCGTCCTGATCGGTCAGGGCTGCGGCCTGCGACGCATCGGAATCCGGATATTGCTTCGTGAAATCCTTGTGCAGGAGTCCATCCGGGAGCTTGGTGGTTTCGAGCGATCGAAAGTGTGGATGAGTTGCGTCGATGCCCGTATCGGCGACCGCCCAGACGATCCCCTTCCCGCTCGCTTGAAAGGTGTTGAACGCCGCGTCGCATTTGATCGTTCGTACCGAATCGTAGACGCAACGCTTAATCTCGTGATCTCGCCAGATCTTGTAGATCAGGGCAATCGGCTTCGCAGCCACTGGCGACGATTCGGGACTGCTCACATCCGCCGGCTTGCAATCCGATAGCTTGCCGATCGTCTTGCTGGTCAGCATTGCGAAAACGTAGTTATCCGTCCACATCGACTTCTCGATGTCAATATTGTCGGCCGGATCGAACATGGCGATCAGCGACGCATCGAAGCGGGCCGCCGCAGGCGCGAGCGCGGGAACAAGCTTCATCTGGACCGAGGGGTCCGCCAGGCCGCGCGCCTTGCTGTAGGCCCACAGCAAGACAAGCCGGGCGCCGCCGATCCCGCCCGAGAAGCTCCGGTTGAATTCGATGATCACCTTGAACGTGGGCTCCGCAGCAGCGGCCTTTGCTGCGGTCCTCCTCTTCGCACCGCCGTCCATGACCGCCAGCAGATCGGGCGCGATCGAAGTCTTGGTCAAGACCCGTCCTACATCGCCCGCACTGGCCTTTGTCTCGCTAGCTTGTGTCTCGCTCGCCGGCTTCTTGCGCACCATACGGAAACTGCTCCCGCATCCAGACACGTGCTCGGATCACATCGAAACGCACGGGTTAAAATACATTGGGCTTCCGGCTTCGGCGACCGAAAGCAACCACCGCTAATATCAATTCAAATATCGGCATGTCGCTGGGCTCAACATCCCGTCACGACACACGTTACAATTGCACGGACGTCAGATCCATTCAATCCCGTTTTCGAGAACGAACGCCCTGGCGACAGGCAATTTGAATTCAGGACGGAGCCGTCCAGCGTCAAGCTTCGATCCAGCGCTGCACGGCCTCGGCGGTGTCCGCCGGCGTGGAGTTGAAGCAGATCGCGGCGTCGGGCGCCAGGCAATGGACGAGGTTGAGCACCTTCTCGAACAGCAGCAGGCGCTCTTTCGGCTCGCGCAGCCCCGCGCCGATCACGATGCAGTCGAAGCGCTCGTCACGCAATGCGGCCGTGACGCCGGCTTCGGCGGTCGCGTCCAGATCGATCAGGCAGCTCGTGACCTCGTAGCCGAGATCACGCAGGCGCAGCAATTGCGCTTCGATATAATGGCGCACGAGCTCCGGCGTGAGTTGCGGAAATGCGCTGTAATCCGCATTGCCGGGTTCGATGCCGATCGCGAGGACGCGCTTGGCCATGCAGGGCTCCCTACCGCATCGTCTAAAATGCTAACGGACGAACGACCATGCCGGTTCCCTCACTGGCAGTTGGCGCCGCCGGCGATGGCGCGGGTCTGGTCCTGCGGCGCATTTTCCCGCCCAAGCTGTAAGCCATTTCACATGCGCCGGGCCGGCAACCTGCCACATTTGCCGAAGATCACGTTGGAGTCACCCCCGATCACGGCATCTGGTCCATATCTGACTTGCACGAAATTTCGATAATTCATCAATTTTCGGGAGCGGAAGATGGTCTCATTCGAGAGTTTGAAAAGCGAGTACGAGCGGAATTGGGCCAGTCTCGAGATCCGGCCTTCGCGCCTCGCCGACGCGAATGGAGTCGCGCGCAAGGCGATCAACGGCAAGGCGACCTATCAGCAGATCGAGCGGTTGACCGGAGTGCCCTGGTACTTTGTTGCGCTCTGCCATTACCGCGAATCCAACTTCGATTTCGACACCTATCTCGGCAACGGCGAAACGCTTCATCGCGTGACGACCATCGTTCCGAAAGGGCGCGGCCCCTTTGCCACGTTCGTGGACGGCGCCGTGGACGCGTTCAGAATCGAGAACTTCATCGGCGCCCACGACTGGAGTATCGCGCGGATCCTGTTCCGGCTCGAGGCGTTCAACGGCTTCGGTTATCACGCCAAGGGCTGCAATTCGCCCTACCTCTATGGCGGTTCGACACTGTACGGCCCGCCCGAGGCGAGGGCGGGCAAATTCGTCCGCGACCACGTGTTCGACCCGAACCACGTCGATTCCCAGCTCGGCACGGCGGTGATCCTGCATGCGATGATGTCGCTCGATTCCTCGATCACCCTCGACGGTAGCCCGCAATTCGCCGACCGCACCGAGCCCGAGGACGATGCGGCGTCGACGATTGCTCTGATGCAACAGGCGTTGAACAAGCTCGGCGCCAATCCGCCGCTCGCCGAGGACGGCATCAGCGGACCGAAGACCGGGGCCGCGGTCTCGCAGTTTCAGCAGCAGAACGGCCTGAGGGATACCGGGCTTCTCGACGCGGCCACGGTCGCGGCGCTCACGCGTGCAACGCAGGCGGGAGGCTCCGTGCCGAGCGGCGATATTTCCAAGATCCTGAAGCGGCTGGAAGACCTCGCACAGCTGCTGCGACCGGCAGCCGGCGGCGTAACACCGGGACCGACGACACCGGGCAACACGCTGCCCGCCACCAACGATCCGATCAGCCTGTTCGAACGGCTCTTCTCCCTCATCAACAAGACGGCGCCCGTGCCAGGACAGGTCACCCCGACCAACCCGGCCCCCGTCGATCAGTTGAAGCAGGTCGTCGACCTGCTCAGCACCCTGCTCAACAAGGACGGCAAGCCGGTGCTCGGCCAGGTCAACGGCGCGCTCGGCGAGACCATCGGCAAGCTGCTCGACGGCAAGAAGACGGCACTCGGCATCGGCGGCTCGGTGCTCACTGCGCTGCTCTCTTCGGTGACCGCGAGCCCGAATGCAGGCGGTATTGCCGGACTGCTCGGAACGATCGTATCGGCGGTGCCGGGCCTCGGCCAGTTCGCGATGCCGATCTCGCTCGCGCTCACGGCCTGGGGCGTGCTCGGCAAGTTCGAGAAGTGGGCGCAAGGCACCGCGCCGCCGCCCAAGGCTACGACGTAGCGCCGTTTGCGTCTTCAGCCGTCGGCATCGGCAATAGCTGCCGCACGCCGCTCCATCAACACGCGCTCGCGCGCATTGTTCGCGAGACGTGCAGCGGTCTCGAACGATAGTCGCGCCTCGGCGAAGCGGCCGAGCTTCTCCAGGAGGTCGCCGCGGACAGAATGGAGATGGTGGTAAGCCGCGAGCGCCGGTTCGTCCGCGATCATGTCCACGAGATCGAGACCGGCCTGCGGCCCATCGGCCATGCCAAGCGCGACCGCCCGGTTGAGCTCGATCACCGGCGAGCGCACCAGCGCCGCAAGCTGGCCATAGAGCTCGGCGATGCGGCGCCAGTCGGTGGCAGCGGCCGTCTCCGCCGTCGCGTGACATGCGACGATCGCGGCCTGCAGCGTGTAGAACCGGCCGGCACCACCGAGCTCGCGCGCGCGATCGAGCGCGCGAAGGCCGCCGCCAATCTGGCGCCGGTCCCAGAGCCTGCGGTCCTGGTCCATGAGCAGGATGGGCTCGCCATCGATGCCCGTGCGCGCCTGCTTCCGCGCGGCGTTCAGCTCCATCAGCGCCATCAGGCCGTGGACCTCGGGCTCGAGAGGCGCGAGCCCGACCAGCACCCGCCCCATGCGCAGGGCCTCGTCGCAGAGCTGCGGCCGCAGCCACTCCTCGCCGCCTGAGGCCAAATACCCCTCGTTAAAGATGAGATAGACGACCTCGAGCACCGAGGCGAGACGCTCCGAAAGCGCCTCGCCGCTCGGGATCTCGTAGCTCAGGCCCGACCGCGACAGCGTGCGCTTGGCGCGGACGATGCGCTGGGCGATGGTTGTCTCCGTGACCAGGAAGGCGCGCGCGATCTCGTCGGTGGTCAGGCCGCAGATCATACGCAATGCCAGCGCCGCGCGGGCGTGCCGCGGCAGCAGCGGGTGACAGGCCGTGAAGATCAGCCGCAACCATTCGTCACCGATATCGTCGTCGAGGGCGGCGTCGAAATCCGGCATCGCGTCCTGCTCCTGCATCAGCTCGTGCATCAGCAGGTCCTGCTTGCGGGTGAGCATTTTTGCCCGGCGCAGATGATCGAGCCCGCGGCGCTTGGCCGTCGCAACCAGCCAGGCGCCGGGATTGTCCGGCACCCCGCTGAGCGGCCACGCTTCCAGCGCTGCGACCAGTGCGTCCTGGGTCAATTCCTCGGCCAGCGGCACGTCCCGCAGCATGCGCGACAGCGTGGCGATCAGCCGCGGCTGCGCGACGCGCCAGGTTGCGCGGATGACGCGATCGATGTCGGCGGTCGTCATTGCCGCCGACGGAGACGAGCGGCCTCAGCCATCAGGCGTGAGCTGCCGCCCCTGAACGCGCGTCGACCTCGCAGGCCACGTCTACGCCCGGCGTAGCGAATGCCCGCAATTCGCACGTCCCTTCCCAGCCCGGCATGTGGTCGAGGTGCAACTGCATGAATTCCCTGGCCATCGCCAGGGCCTCGTCCTTGTCGCGCAATTCGAAAATGGCATAACCGCCGATCACCTCCTTGGCCTCCACGAACGGGCCGTCGATGACGCTGAGCTCGCCGTCCGCGACATACACCCGCGCACCGGTCGCAAGCGGCATCAGGCCCCCAGTGTCGAGCATCCGACCGGCCTTGATCTCCCGTTCGGAAATCCTCTGCATCGCCTCCGCCAGCGCCGGGGACGGGGCCGGGGACGCGGCCGAAACGTGCTTCGGGGAGGTGACGATGTACATGAAGCGCATGCAAAACTCCTGTTGAGGCGAGACGCGGCCAGTTTGGCCCCGAAATCAGCTCGCTATTGGGATGACGATCCAGCCCACGCCGGATCGACATGAAAAATTATGGGCGACGGAAAAATTGCGAGGCCGGACGGACGCCTACTGCCGCAGCATGATCAGGGGATCGGCGGTATCGGGGACGCGCCGCCATTGCGCGTTGTCGTCGGCCTCGAACTGCCAGGCCTCGCCTGATTTCGACATCAGGACGATCTGGCCGCGATCGAGCCGCCATTGCGCCGGATTGAACTGAGCAATCGCCGGATCGCATTTCGGCTTGACGAAGACCTGGAAATTGTCCGGGCCGGCTTCCGTGTTGGTCAGCGTCAGCCCGCACACCGGCTGGCCGTTGCCGCGCACCATCGACCAGTCGCCGATCATCTGGTCCATCGACTTGGCCATCGAGCGGGCTGCGGCGAGGTCCTGGAGGATGTAGACGCCCTCGCCCTGCCGCAGGCCTTCGAAGATGCCGGCCTCGACCTCGGTGAAGTCGATCACGGCTTCACCGGTCGCGTCCTGCAAACGAACGATGTCGAGGCCCCTGACGCTCCAGGCGACGATGTCCTTCGTAAAGGGCAGCGTGGTCTTGCAGGCCGGCTCCAGCTCCAGCTTGAACCCCTGCGCCGCGGCATCGCCT
The DNA here is from genome assembly GCF_059512345.1 of Bradyrhizobium sp. Unk1. Classification (NCBI taxonomy): domain Bacteria; kingdom Pseudomonadati; phylum Pseudomonadota; class Alphaproteobacteria; order Hyphomicrobiales; family Nitrobacteraceae; genus Bradyrhizobium; species Bradyrhizobium sp. Unk1. The sequence continues at coordinate 66,633 of NZ_JCAMOP010000036.1, read as the reverse complement.
TTCATCGTGACGACGCAGGTCTTGCTGCGCTCGGTGGTCGAGAGCTCCCACTGCCCGGGCATCGTCTTCTTCAGGGTCGTCGCATCCTGCGCATGCGCGATGCCGATCGCGGCCACGCAGGCCGCGACGGCGAATGCAACGACCCGAAGACCTCTCATCAGCGCCCCTTGAACGGCGTTTCCGCAACCGGCGTCAACGGCGCCTTGCCGGCGAACCAGGACTTGAGGTTGTCGACCACGAGCTGATCCATCGCGTTGCGCGTCACCACCGACGCCGAGCCGATATGCGGCAGCAGCACGACGTTCTGCATGGACTTGAGCTCGTCCGGCACGCTCGGCTCGGCCGCGAACACGTCGAGACCGGCGGCGAGGATGGTGCCGGACTTGAGCGCCTGGACCAGCGCCGCCTCGTCGACCACCGAACCGCGGGCCACGTTGACCAGCACGCCGCGCGGACCGAGCGCCTTCAGCACCTCGGCATTGATCATCTTGTTGGTCGAGGCGCCGCCGGGCACGATCACCATCAGCGTGTCCACCGCCTTCGCCATCTCGATCAGATCGGGATAGTGCTTGTAGGAGACGTCCTTCGACGGATTGCGGGAGTGGTAGACCACCGGCACCAGCGAGGCATCGAGCCGGCGCGCGATGGCCTGGCCGATTCGGCCCATGCCGACGATGCCGACCTTGCGGTCGCGCAGCGAGCCGACGCTGAGCGGATAGTTCTGCGTCTGCCAGAGGCCGGAGCGGACGTAGCGGTCGGCCTTGATGAACTCACGCACGGTGGAGATCAGAAGGCCCATCGCGACGTCGGCGACCTCCTCGGTCAGCACGTCGGGCGTGTTGGTGACGATGATGTTGTGCTCGGCCGCGTATTTGGCGTCGACGTGGTCGTAGCCGACGCCGAAGCTCGCCACCATCTCCAGCTTGGGCAGCTGCGACAGCGAATCCTTGTCGGCGCGCACCGTGTGATAGGTCACCGCCACGCCGCGGATTTTTTCGCGGATCGCCGGCGTCAGCCGCTCGAGATCGCCCCGTGTCTCCGCCTTGTGCACGACGAAATGATCGGAAAAACCGTTGTCGAGAATTGGCCGCACCGGCCCATAGATCAGAAGGTCGATCTTTTCGGACGAAATCGAACCGGCAGTCATCAGTTTTCCTTTCCAAGCGCGCTCTCGTGCCAGCGCCGTAAAACGAGATGGGAAACTAGCGCCAGCACCCCATAGATGACAATCCCGGCCAGCGACAACAGCAGCAGCGCTGCGAACATGCGGGGTATGTTCAATCGATAGCCGGATTCGGCGATCCTGTAGGCGAGCCCGGAGCCGGCGCCGGCCGTTCCGGCCGCAATCTCAGCCACGACCGCGCCGATCAGCGACAGGCCGCCGGCAATGCGCAGGCCGCCGAGGATATAGGGCAGCGCCGCTGGCAGCTTCAGGAAGCGCAGGGTTTGCGGCGGCGAGGCGCCATAGAGCTGGAACAGGCCGGCGAGGTTGCGATCGACCGAATTCAGCCCGAGCGTGGTGTTGGACAGCACCGGGAAAAAGGCAACGATGAAGGCGCAGACGACGACCGCGGTCTGCTGCTCCAGATAGATCAGAAGCAGCGGTGCAATCGCGATGACAGGAGTCACCTGGAGGACGATTGCATAGGGGAATAGCGAATATTCTACCCATTTCGACTGGTTGAACAGCAGTGCCAGCGCGATGCCGCCGATGCTGGCGGCGACAAAACCTTCGAGCGTGGTCAGCAGCGTGGTCGCGAGCGATTGTGACAGCACCGCCCAGTCCTTGATCAGCGTCAGGAAGATGACGGAGGGCGCCGGCAGAACGTAAGGCGGGATGTCCTTGATGCGGACGACCAGTTCCCAGGCCGCGAGTCCGGCTGCGAACACGATGACGGGAAGCACGAAGCGCATCGCGCGTTGCGCGCCGGATGGTTTTGCGGTGACGGCAGCTTGCGCGTTCATAGCGTCGACCGCCCAGAATAGGACGGCGCCAGCGCGGCCGACACGTTCCGGCAATAATTGGAATAGGCGGCCGAGGTCCGAAACGCCTCACCGCGCGGCTCGACCGTCTCGATGCGGATATCGGCCTGGATGCGGCCGGGCCGCGCGGTCATGACCACGACCCGCTGCGACAGATAGACGGATTCGAACACCGAATGGGTGACGAAGATGACGGTCTTGCCCAGGGCTCGCCACAGCGCAAGCAGGTCGTTGTTGAGGCGAAAGCGCGTGATCTCGTCGAGCGCGGCGAACGGCTCATCCATCAGGAGGATATCAGGGTCGGTGACCAGCGCACGCGCCAGCGACACCCGCATCTTCATGCCGCCGGAGAGCTCGCGCGGGAAAGCATCGGCGAAATCGGCAAGACCCACGCTGGCCAACGCCTCATCGGCCCGCGCGCGCGCCTCCGGCTTCGGAACGCCTGCGAGCCTCAAGGGCAGCCGCACATTCTCGCGCACGCTGGTCCACGGCATCAGCGTCGGCTCCTGGAACACGAAGCCGATGCCATGACCCGGCAGCACATCGCCCTCGTGGCGCGCCACCCGCACGATGCCGGACGATGGCGCGCTGAGCTCTGCGATCAGGCGCAGCGCAGTGGACTTGCCGCAACCGGACGGGCCCAGCAGCGAGATGAACTCGCCCTTGCGAACGGCAAGGTCGAGCGGGCCGAGCGCCATGACGCCATTGTCATACGCCTTCGTCACGCCGCGCAGGCTGACGGCGAGAGCCGTCAGGCCGGCCTCGACCCCGGACGAGCTTTTGGCGGATGACATGAATCTTGCGCTACGGCTTGCTCGGGCGCAGCTCGACGCCGACGCCCTTGTTGACGAAGCGCAGCGTATAGGACTTGCGGAAGTCGAGATCCGCCTTCACGACGCCGGCCTTCACCATCTTGTTGAAGAACGACGTGTAGCGCTCGTCGCTCATCGCGCCGATGCCGTTCTTCAAGGACTCGCCGGAATCGACGATGCCGTATTCCTTCATCTTGGCGACGGAATAGGCGAGCAGCTCGTCGGTCATCTCCGGGTTGAGCTGCTTGATCATGGCATTGCCCGCGGAATTGTCGCGGTAGATGTAATTGTACCAGCCGACCATGGAGGCATCGACGAAGCGCTGCACCAGGTCCGGCTTCTTCTCGATCATGTCGCGGCGCGTCTCGATCAGGGTCGAATAGGTGTTGAAGCCGTAATCGGCAAGCAGCAGCACATTCGGCTTGAAGCCGGCGGCCTTCTCCACCGCGAAGGGCTCGGAGGTGACGTAGCCCTGCATCGCGCTCTTGGGGTTGGCGATGAAAGGCTGCGGATTGAAATTGTAGGGACGAACGTTCTTCTCGTTGAAGCCGTATTCGGACTTCAGCCACTGGAAGTAGCTGGTCATGCCCTCCTTGGAGACGAACAAGGTCAGCGGCTTGAGATCCTCGACCTTGGCGACCTTGGCGTCCGGCTGCGTCAGCATCACCTGCGGATCCTTCTGGAAGACCGCTGCGATGGTGACGACGGGGACGCCATTCGCCACCGCATCGAACGACATCAGCGTGTTCGCGGCCATGAAGAAATCGATCTTGCCGGCGATCAGCAGCATTCGGTTGTTTTCGTTCGGACCGCCGGGAACGATGGTGACGTCGAGCCCGTATTTCTTGTAGGTGCCGTCGGCGACCGCCTGGAAGAAACCGCCATGCTCGGCCTCGGCGACCCAGTTGGTGCCGAAGGTGACCTTGTCCAGCGTCTCGGCACGCGCCGGCGCAAGAGAGACGCAAGCGGCCATCAAGCCCGCCGTTAACGCTCGCCGCAAATGAGAGGGGGTCATGATGGCACTCCGTCGATCGTGGCTGGCCGATGTGAAGGCAACGCGATAAAACCGCATGACATTCGGGGACGCGAGCCGGCCAGGCCCGCGTCCCCTGATACCCCAAATTACGTGACAAATTCGGGCAAAGAAACCTTGATGACGCCGTCCCGCGACTGGATCGACATCAACTGGGCCAATACAGGTCCTGCAGGCGTGTCGCGCTGGATCGCGGTGCTGCCGCTGGCGGCGACCGAGCAGCACGGCCCGCATTTGCCGCTCGAGACCGACGTGCTGATCGCGGACGCGTATCTCGCGCGCGTGCGCGAGCTGTTGCCCGCAAATGTTCCGGCGACGTTCCTGCCCGTTGAACCGGTCGGGATTTCCACCGAGCATATCGACTTTCCGGGCACACAGACGCTGCCGAACGAGGTGGCGCTGAAGAGATGGACCGCAATCGGCGAGGACGTCGCGCGGCGCGGCGTGAAGAAGCTCGTCATCATCACCAGCCATGGCGGCAACAGCGCGGCAATGATGCTGGTCGCACAGGATCTGCGCGCGCATCACAAGCTCTTTGTGGTGACGACGTCATGGTCGCGGCTGTCGGGCGCGGACAAACTGTTCCCGGCCGACGAGGTGCGCCACGGCATCCATGGCGGCGCCGTCGAGACGTCGATCATGCTGGCACGCTATCCAGGTCAGGTGCGCAAGGATGCGATCGCGGATTTTCCCGCGAGCAGCATCGCGATGGAGAAGCAATATCGCTGGCTGTCGACGCAGCGGCCCGCGCCGTTCGCCTGGCAGGCGCAGGATCTCCACACGAGCGGCGCGATCGGCAATGCGACGCTGGCTGTCCCCGAGAAGGGTGAGCAGCTGATTGATCAGGGCGCGCGCGCCTTTTGCGAGCTGCTGGCCGAGGTCGATAACTTCGACGTGAACAGGCTCGCCAAAGGGCCTCTCGGTTAGCTCGCATCCGACTGAAATCATTCAGGAAACAGCCGGCCTGCACGCCCGCTCTTGCGGGATTCGAACCGGACGCGACAAGCCTCCGTCCAACTGGGCACGCGGGCCACAACGGACCGCCTCAACCCGGATGGAGTTTCACATGTCGATCAAGACCAGGATTGCCGCCGTCGCGCTCGCTGCCCTCGCCGTCACCGGCAGCATCGTGTCCACCACCTCTTCGGCCGAAGCCAAGCAGCCCGGCTGGGTCTGGGGTGTGGGTGCCGGCATCGCCACCGCCGCCGTCGTCGGCTCCGCGATCGCCGCCAGCAACGACCCCTATTACTACGGCTATCACCGCTGCGGCTGGGTCGCCCAGTACAACGCCTTCGGCCAGTACGTCGGCCGCGTTCGTACTTGCTACTGATTTGAGGACCTGAGGCCGATCTCACGTGGATCCTGCGTCCGACACGGGCGCCTCATCCACCCCGTGTCGTGCCCCCGACCCGCCCGGCTGTCCCCCCGGGCGGGTCACCCATTTCTGCCATCGGGAATTTGTTGCAGCTCCGTCACACAAGAGTGCGAACCATCGCCTGCGGCATTCCGTGCCAGTTGCTATTGCGAATTAATCGCAATAAGGTTCGCAACAAGCACAGGGGCTTGGGAAGAAATCGCGTCGAATCGGGATCGCCTGGTCCGATCGCGCGAACAACCAAGACTTGGTGACAGGGTCGCCGCGAATCTGCAGGGATATCGCGGCGAATGGGACACATTCGCGTTTGGGGGCGTGCGTTTTGACGTTGAGAGGTCACCGTTACAGGTATTTGCGAACGGCCGCGGCGATTGCCTCGGGCGTGCTGATGCTTCCCGATGCAGGCTTTGCCGCCGATCTGCCGCTGAAGGCACCGGCGCTGAAAGCGGTCTATGACTGGACTGGTCTCTATATCGGCGCGCATGCCGGCTACAGCCGTGGCTCGTCCAGCTTCACGCTGAACGACGGCACCGCGATCAACGGCAACGGCGTCTTCAGCGGCATGATCGGCGGCGTGCAGGCCGGCTACAACTACCGGCTCAACTCCGGCTGGCTCGTCGGCGTCGAAGGCGATTTTTCGTTTCCCAATTACATCACCTCCAACTCGATCGTTTCCTTCCTCGCGACACCTGCCAACACGGTCATCCAGCAGTGGGACTATACCGCGAGCCTGCGCGGCCGCGTCGGCTACACCAGCGGGCCGTGGCTCGTCTATGCCACCGGCGGCTTTGCGTGGATGGGCGAGCGCTATTTCGACAAGCCGGTCGCGGGCGACGTACCGAAAATCCTGAACACGCGGCCCGGCTGGATCGCCGGCGCTGGCATCGAATACGGCTTCGCGCCGCACTGGAGCGCGCGGCTCGAATATCTCTACAGCCGCTTCGACGGCGCCCACGTCGCCTTCTCCACGGGCGCCCAATACACGTCTTCATCGCTCGACTTCCAGTCGGTCAGGCTCGGCCTCAACCGCAAGGTCGATTGGCCGGGCATGCCGAGCTACGACCCGAAGAGCTCTTTGATCGACACGGAATCGGATCGCTGGGAGATTCACGGCCAGAGCACCTATCTGCCGCAGGGCTATCCGTCGTTCCCCGCTCTCTACAGCGGAACGAACTCGCTCTCGCCTTCAACCCAGGCCAAGGCGACGTGGAGCAACAGCCTGTTCCTGAACGCACGGCTATGGGACGGCGGCGAGGTCTACTACAATCCCGAACTGCTCCAGGGATTTGGGCTGAACGACACGGTGGGCGCGGCAGGCTTCCCCAACGGCGAAGCGCAGAAATCGAACTTCCCCTATCCGCATTACAACACCTCGCGGCTGTTCGTGCGCCAGACGTTCGGCTTTGGCGGCGAGCAGGAAGAGCTCGCGAGCGGCCAGTTGCAGCTTGCGCAGAAGGTCGACGTGTCCAGGCTCACGGTGCAGGCCGGCAAGTTCGCGGTGATCGACGTGTTCGATGGAAACGCCTATGCCAAGGATACCCGCAAGGACTTCATGAACTGGTCGCTGTGGGCGCCGGGCGCCTTCGACTATTCCGCCGACAAGGTCGGTCTCACCTATGGCGTCACCGCCGAGCTCAACCAGAAGCAATGGGCGCTGCGCGGCGGCTATTTCCTGATGGTCGCGGAGTCCAATTCGAATCATTTCGACACCAGGGTCGGGGAACGCGGTCAGTACGCGATCGAGCTGGAGACGCGGTTTTCGCTGCTCGGCCAACCCGGCAAGCTCAGGACCATGGGCTGGGTCGACAGCGCCAACATGGGCAGCTTCCGCGAGACGCTGGACAATCCTGCGCTCAATCTCGACATCGCGCAGACGCGCCGCGGTCGCCTCAAGGTCGGCTACGTCGTCAACCTTGAGCAGGCGATCACAGAGGATATCGGGCTGTTCGGCCGCTGGAGCTGGAACGACGGCAAGACCGAAACGCTCGCCTTCACCGACATCAACAGCAGCCTGGCCGGCGGACTGTCGATCAAGGGCACGAAATGGGGCCGGCCTGACGACGTCGTCGGCATCGGCGGCGCGGTCAATGCCATCTCGCAGGATTATCGCGACTTCCTGGCCGCCGGCGGCCTCGGTGTTCTCATCGGCGACGGCGCTCTCAACTACCGCAAGGAGCGCATCCTTGAGGCCTATTATGCCTATTCGGTGAACAAGAACGTCACGCTGACCGCGGACTATCAATTGATCACAAACCCGGCCTATAACGCCGACCGCGGGCCGGTCTCGATCTTCTCGGGCCGCCTGCACGCAGAGTTCTAGCCCAAAATTCCAGCCCAAGGGCGGGCCGATGAAGCCGAGAGATATCCGCACGGGCGCGATCGGCCGGGCGCTACTTCCCAATGTCTGGGACGTCGCGGCGCTGATCCTCGTCATCGGCGCCATGGTGCTGATCGTCTATGGCGGCAAGCAGACCGTCGGGCCGCTGTCCGAGCTGGAGCGCACGCCGGTCTCGCTCGATCCGGCAAACCTGCCGCTCTACGCCTTGCGCACCACGTTGCGGATGCTGCTTGCGATGGTGTGCTCGACGGTCTTCACCTTCGTCTACGCTGCAATTGCCGCCAAGAGCCGGCGTGCGGAGCTGGTCATGATCCCGCTGCTGGATATCCTCCAGTCGGTGCCGATCCTCGGCTTCCTCACCTTCACTGTCGTCTTCTTCATGAATCTGTTTCCGGGCCAGGTGCTGGGCGCCGAGCTCGCCTCCGTGTTTGCGATCTTCACCAGCCAGGCCTGGAACATGACGTTCAGCATGTACCAGTCGATGCGCAACGTGCCGAAGGACCTCGAGGAGGCCACGCAAAGCTTCCATTTGTCCGGCTGGCAGCGCTTCTGGCGCCTCGACGTGCCGTTCGCGATGCCGGGACTGATCTGGAACGCGATGATGTCGATGTCGGGTGGCTGGTTCTTCGTGGTCGCCTCGGAAGCGATCACCGTCGGCACGACCACGGTGACGCTGCCGGGGATCGGCTCCTATGTCGCGCTGGCGATCCAGCAGCAGGATTTGCCGGCGATCCTTTACGCCCTCCTGGCGATGCTGCTCGTGATCATCGCCTATGATCAGCTGCTGTTCCGCCCCATCGTCGCCTGGGCCGACAAATTCCGCTTCGAGCAGACCGCCTCAGGCGAGACGCCGGCCTCCTGGATGCTCGACCTGTTCCGCCGAACCCGGGCGCTGCGTGCGCTGACCCTTCCTTTCGCGGCGCTGAGCCGCGCCATCTCGAACCTGCGCATTCCGCTGCCGAAGCTGCCGCCCGCGGCAGCAAGCAACGGCCAGACCTCACGTCTCGTCGATACGGTCTGGATCGCATTGATCCTCGCCGGCACGGCCTATGCCGCTTGGCTGACCTATCGCTACCTCTCGGCCAGTCTCGGAATGTCCGACGTTCTCGTCGTCATCAGGGACGGGCTCATCACGTTGTTGCGCGTCGCCGTCCTGATCAGCCTCGCCACGCTGGTCTGGGTGCCGGTCGGAGTCTGGATCGGCCTTCGCCCGAAACTGGCCGAACGGATTCAGCCGCTGGCGCAGTTTCTGGCGGCCTTCCCGGCCAATCTCGCCTTCCCCGTCTTTGTCGTCGCCATTGTCAGCTTCAAGCTCAATCCAGACATCTGGCTGAGCCCGCTGATGATCCTGGGCACACAATGGTACATCCTGTTCAACGTGATCGCGGGCGCCAGCGCCTTTCCGACCGATCTGCGCGAAGCAGCCGGCAGCTTCCATCTCCGGGGATGGCGGTGGTGGTTCAAGGCGATCCTGCCCGGCATCTTTCCTTATTACATCACCGGCGCGATCACCGCGTCCGGCGGCTCCTGGAATGCGTCGATCGTCGCGGAGGTCGCAAGCTGGGGTGATACGCATCTGAAGGCCACCGGGCTCGGCGCCTATATTGCTTCCGCAACGGAAGCCGGCGATTTCCCGCGCGTAGTGCTCGGAATTGCCACGATGTGCATCCTGGTGACGTTGTTCAATCGTCTGGTCTGGCGGCCGCTCTATGCCTTCGGCGAGCGTCGCCTGCGGCTCGGCTGACGAGGAGACCATCATGCTCGATCAACCCTCTGCGCTCATCGACATCCGCGGCGTCTGCCGATCCTTCCCGAAAGGCAGTGGCGAACAGCTCCTGGTGCTGGACAAGGTCGACCTGACGATCCGCTCGGGCGAGATCGTCGGCCTGCTCGGCCGATCCGGCTCCGGCAAGTCCACCTTGCTGCGGATCATCGCCGGCCTGGTCAGCCCGTCTGCGGGACAGGCGACCTGTCGCGGCGAGACCATCGTCGGGCCACCGAACGGCGTCGCCATGGTGTTCCAGTCATTCGCGTTGTTTCCCTGGCTGACCGTGCTCCAGAACGTCGAGCTCGGACTCGAAGCGCTGGGCGTCGATGCCACCGAGCGCCACAAGCGCGCCCTTGCTGCGATCGACTTGATCGGCCTTGACGGATTTGAGTCCGCCTTCCCGAAGGAACTGTCGGGTGGCATGCGCCAGCGCGTCGGCTTCGCCCGCGCGCTGGTGGTGCATCCGGACCTCCTGCTGATGGACGAGCCGTTCTCGGCACTCGACGTCCTCACGGCCGAGACGCTGCGCACAGATCTGATCGACCTCTGGATCGAGGGCCGGTTGCCGATCAAATCAATCCTGATGGTGACGCACAATATCGAGGAGGCGGTCCTGATGTGCGATCGCATCCTGGTGTTCTCATCCAATCCAGGGCGTGTCGCCGCCGAGATCAAGGTCGACATGCCGCATCCGCGCAACCGGCTCGATCCCCATTTCCGGCAGCTCGTCGACAACATCTACGCGCGCATGACCCAACGCGCCGAACCGAAGGCGCCCCCCGTCGAAGGCATCCTGGGCTCCGGTGTCGGCATGACCCTGCACCACGTATCGTCCAACGTGCTGTCGGGCCTGATCGAGACGCTGGCGGGGCCGCCCTATCACGGACATGCCGACCTGCCCGTGCTCGCAAGCCAGCTCCAGCTCGAGGCCGACGAGATCCTCCACCTCGGTGAGTCCCTGCAACTTCTGCGCTTCGCCCAGCTGAGCGAAGGCGACCTGATGCTCACCGACACGGGCAAGCGATTTGCCCATCTCGAAACCGACGCACGCAAGAAGCTGTTCGCCGAACATCTCGTCACTTACGTGCCGGTGATGGGATTGATTCGCCGCGTGCTCGACGAACGTCCCTCCCATACCGCTCCCGCGGCACGGTTCCGCAACGAGCTCGAAGACTACATGTCCGAGGACTATGCGGACGAGACGCTCAGGACCGTGGTGTCCTGGGGACGTTATGGCGAGCTGTTCGCGTATGATGAGCAGTCGGAGACGTTTAGCCTCGAAAACCCGGGCGAGAGCGCTTGATCCTGCCTGCGGCAATTTGGTCGGGAACCGGACAAATTGTGCATCGAGTTCATATATAAGGGGCTTGGTCCGGCGCTCGCCGGGTCAAGTATCCCTTTTCCTTGCGCACAATGTTGTCCGTCGAAATCATCATCGTCGTCGTCCTGATCGTCATTAACGGCCTGTTGTCCATGTCCGAGCTGGCCGTGGTCTCGTCCCGCCCGGCCAGGCTATCGCTGCTCGCGGCAAAGGGTGTGCGCGGCGCCGAGCGGGCGCTGACGCTGGCGGCCGATCCCGGAAAGTTCCTCTCGACGGTGCAGATCGGCATTACGCTGGTCGGCGTGCTCTCCGGCGCGTTCTCCGGCGCGACGCTCGGACAGCGGCTGACGCAATGGCTGGTCGAGCTCGGCCTGTCCTCAGGGATCGCCGACATCGTCGGCGTCGGCATCGTCGTCACGCTCATCACCTACGCCACCCTGATCGTCGGCGAGCTGGTGCCGAAGCAGGTGGCGCTGCGCGATCCCGAGAGCATCGCGGTCAAGGTTGCGCCCGCGATGCACGTTCTGGCGCGGATCTCGCTGCCGCTCGTCTTCCTGCTCGATCTCTCCGGCAGGCTGATCCTCACGCTGCTCGGCCGTGGCGGCAAGGCCGAGGAGAAGGTCTCGGAGGACGAGATCCATCACCTCGTCAGCGAAGCCGAGAACGCGGGCGTGCTGGAGTCGGGCGAAAAGGAGATGATCGCGGGCGTCATGCGGCTCGGCGACCGGCCGGTCGGCGCGATCATGACGCCGCGCACGGAGGTCAACGAGATCGATCTGAACGATGCGCCGGAGGCCATTCAAGCAATCATCGCGAAGAGCCCGCATTCGCGCTTTCCCGTCTCGGACGGCGATCGCGACAAGCCGATCGGGGTGCTCCAGGCCAAGGACCTGCTGGTCGCCTACATGAACGAGCGCACGCCGGATCTGCGAGCGCTGGTGCGCGAGGCGCCCGGCATTCCGGCATCAGCCGACGCCCGCGACGTGCTGGCGATCCTGAAAGCCGCTCCGGTTCATGTCGGCCTGGTCTACGACGAATACGGCGCCTTCGAGGGTATCGTGACGACGGCTGACATTCTGGAATCGATCGTCGGCGCGTTCCATTCCGAGGAGGGACCGCCGGAGCCGGCCTATGTCAGGCGCGATGACGGCTCGCTGCTGGTCTCCGGCTGGATGCCGGTCGACGAGTTCGGCGAGTTGCTCGGCATCGAGCTGCCGCCGCACCGCTACAACACGGTGGCGGGCCTCGTGCTGCAACAGTTCAGCGTGCTGCCCAATGTCGGCGATGCCTTCGACTTCGCCGGCTGGCATATCGAGGTGGTCGATCTCGACGGCCGGAGGATCGACAAAATTCTGGCGGGCCGGTTGAGTGAGGTCGAGACGGGGTGATTGCGCACCCAACCCTCCACCCGTCGTCCCGGACAAGCGCGCGCCGATCAAGCGCAGACCGCTCACCCGAACCGCACCCCGATCCGCTTCTCCTTGCGCCAGACGACCGTGCAGGCGAGATGCGTTCCGTCGGCCTGGATGACCAGAGTGAACCGCTCGGGGATACCGACCGGACTGGTGACATCGAGCGCGGCGCCGGTGTCGGAGAAATTGCGGACGGTGCAGTCGATCGCGCCGCCGCCGAACTCGATGGTTCCGGCTTTCAGCACGCGGTGCCTGGCTTTGTCGCGTCGCTCGTCCATGGGGCTAATCTACACCCCAAGCTGACACAGACGTTAAAACACAACCACGATCCCCGATGAATTTTCACCGCCGCAGGATGCGGCGGCGTCATGCGGTGGCCCCTACGGGGCCGGCTGGAACGTCTCCGCCCGCGCCATCTGCCAGGCTTGACGGAAGCGCGGATCTTCGGTGCCTTCGAGCAGCTCGCGCGGACGCAGCGACGGATAGAGCTGCGCAAAAGATCGCACCTGGGTGGTCGATGTCCGCTGGCTGAAATGGATCGGGCGCAGCTGCTGCGGATGTTCGAGACCAGCCGCGGCGATCAGCTCGGTGAGCGAGTGCAGCGTGGCGTGGTGATAATTATGCACGCGGTCGATCTTGAGCGGCACGTAGAGCGCGCGCGCACGCGTCGGGTCCTGGGTCGCAACGCCGGTCGGGCAGCGGTCGGTGTGGCAGCTCAGCGACTGGATGCAGCCGAGCGAGAACATGAAGCCGCGCGCCGAGTTGCAATAGTCGGCGCCAATCGCCATCGCGCGCGCCATGTCGAAGGCGGTCGCGATCTTGCCGGACGCGCCGATCCTGATGCGGTCGCGCGCATTGATGCCGACCAGCGCGTTGTGGACGAAATTGACGCCCTCGCGCATCGGCATGCCCAGATGGTCCATGAACTCCAGCGGCGCGGCGCCGGTGCCGCCTTCATTGCCGTCGACGACGATGAAATCAGGATAGATGCCGGTCTCCAGCATCGCCTTGCAGATCGCCAGGAATTCCCAGGGGTGGCCGATGCACAGCTTGAAGCCGGCCGGCTTGCCGCCGGACAAGCGTCGCATCTCGGCGAGGAACTGCATCATGCCAACGGGCGTGGAGAAAGCGCGGTGCGAGGCCGGCGAGATGCAGTCCTCGCCCATCGTGACGCCGCGGATTTTTGAGATCTCCTCCGACACCTTCGCAGCCGGCAGCACGCCGCCATGGCCGGGCTTGGCGCCCTGGCTGATCTTGAGCTCGACCATCTTGATCTGGTCCTGGCTCGCGACGCGCGCGAACGCCTCCGGATCGAACGTGCCGTCGAGATGACGGCAACCGAAATAGCCGGAGCCGATCTCCCAGATGATGTCGCCGCCCATCTCGCGGTGGTAGGGGCTGAAGCCGCCCTCGCCCGTGTCATGCGCGAAGCCGCCCTTCCTGGCGCCGGCATTGAGTGCGCGCACGGCGTTCGGGCTGAGCGCGCCGAAGCTCATCGCCGAGATGTTGAACACCGATGCCGAATATGGCTTTGCGCAATCGGGGCCGCCGATGGTGACGCGAAACTTCTCCTCGGCGTGCGTCTTCGGCGAAACCGAGTGATGCATCCACTCATAGCCCTCGCGGTAGACGTCCTCCTGGGTGCCGAACGGACGCTTGTCGAGCTCCATCTTGGCGCGCTGATAGACCACCGCGCGGATGTCGCGCGAGAACGGCATGCCGTCCTTCTCGCTCTCGAAGAAGTACTGCCGCATCTCCGGGCGGATTTCTTCCAGCAGGAAGCGGATGTGCGCCGAGATCGGGTAGTTGCGCAGAACCGCATGGCCCTTCTGCATGAGGTCGCGGACGCCGAGCAGCGTCAGCGCGCCAAAGATCAGGATCGGGATCAGCAGGATATCGAAGATCTTGCCATCGGCGAGGCCGATGCCGATCAGCAGCGCGGTGACGACCGCGCAGATGGTCAGCACGATGAAGCGCGGCGAGAACGGCAGCAGCAGGGTTTCCATCAGCCCTTCGGCCGAAGCTTGCGTCTTGTTATCGTTGGCCACGACCACATCCCTCTCGTCAGTCTGACGGGGCATGATACGCCCGCGCCACGTCCACAGATATGACGCGGACCCTGCCTTGAGGCTACCGAATCCGGATGCCGCAAATCAATCCATCCCGCGGCGGGCTTCGCAGTGCAATAGATTCAAATGAAATGACAAATCAGTGACCATGAGGCTGCGCCTCGTGCGGAATGACGCCGTGCTGCTCGAGGCCGCCTCGCGCCAGCCAGGCATCGGTGCTCGCGACCGCGCGCTCGATATGGTCGTCGGTCCGCGAAAAATCGTAGGGCGATCCCACCAGCGGACAGAGCGGCGGCACCACGACATATTCGATGTCGGACGCCAACCCCTCGAGCTCCGCCACCAATTGCCGGGCGATCAGCAGCGTCAGCGCATGCAGGGCATTGGCAACCGCGCCCACCGGCGGATCCTTCACCGCGCAGGCGTGCCCGGTCGGCAGCACGACCAGCCGTTTTGCGCCTTTCTGGATCGCGACCCGGACCGGGGTGTTCGAGGAGAGCGCACCGTCGGCCAGGAAGCGATTGCGGTAATAGACCGGCGAGAAGGCGCCCGGGATTGCGGTGGACGCCAGGATCGCATCCACCGCCGAGCCCTCCGACAGCACGACGCTCTCGCCGGAGACGAAATCGGTGGTGACGATGTGCACAGGCAGCACTGCATCCTCGAGGTTGCGGTAGGGCAGATGATCCTCGACCAGCTTGCGGATGCCGTCATGGGGAATCAGGAAATCGCGCCGCCACATGAAGCCGGCGAGGCTTCGCCAGGTGACCGGAAAGACGTCGTGGCGCTTGAGGCCGCGCCAGAGCGCTTCAAGCCAGAGCAAGCCCTTGAGGGTGGGGTCGCCGGCATAATAGGCGCCGTTGATGGCGCCGACGCTGGAGCCGACCACGAGATCGGGGACGACCCCGTGGCTCGCCAGAGAATGCATCATCCCGACCTGGATCGCCCCGAAGCTGCCGCCGCCCGCCAGCACGAAGGCGGTCGGTTTCGGCGGACCATGGTCGATCACGGACAAGATTTGCGCAGCTCCCCGAGCTCTCGCATTGCAACATCGCGGCGAGATTTTGGCGCGAGCTTATAACAAGGGGCGCGCGAGACGCGCCAATAACAAAGTCGGGGGAGGATGGTGAGGGACGTGCGTGGCTGGCGAGTGTGTGAGAGGCGAGATGGCAGCCCCACACTCAACTGTCGTCCCCGCAAACGCAGGGGACCCATAACCACAGGGAGAAGTTGTCGCGCGAAGCTCTCAACCACGAGTCGTCGCCAAACCACTTCCTGTGGTTATGGGTCCCGGGTTCGCGCTTCCGCCTTCGCTCTTCGAGCTACGGCGGACAAGTCGCGCACCCCAGGACGACACCTGTGGTGTGGCAAAAGCCGAACGGCGCTTACCGCTCGACGAACGCCTTCTCGATCACGAAATGGCCGGGCCTGTTGCCGGAGCCCTCGATGAAATCGCGGCCTTCGAACATCACCTTCAGCTCTTCCAGCATCGCCGGGCTGCCGCACATCATGATGCGGTCGGTTTCGATGTCGAGCGGGCCCTGTCCGATATCGTTGAAGATCTGCTCGGAGCTGATGAGGTCGGTGATGCGGCCGCGGTTCTTGAACGGCTCGCGGGTCACGGTCGGATAGTAGATCAGCTTGTCCGCCAGCAGCTCCCCGAACAGCTCGTCCTCGCGCAAGGAGGCAACCAGCTTCTCGCCATAGGCAAGCTCGGAGACCTGACGGCAGCCATGCACCAGCACGATGCTGTCGAACTGGTCGTAGACCTCGGGGTCCTTGATCAGGCTGGCGAAGGGCGCGAGACCGGTGCCGGTCGAGAGCAGCATCAGCCGCTTGCCGGGAATGAGGTTGTCGGTGATCAGCGTGCCGGTCGCCTTGCGGCCGACCAGGATGGTGTCGCCTTCCTTGATCTTCTGCAGGCGCGAGGTCAGCGGACCGTCCTGAACCTTGATCGAGAAGAACTCGAGCTCTTCCTCGTGGTTGGCGCTCGCCATGCTGTAGGCGCGCAGCAGCGGACGGCCGTCGACCTCGAGGCCGATCATCGCGAACTGGCCGTTCTGGAAGCGGAAGCCGGTGTCGCGCGTGGCGCGGAAGCTGAACAGCGTGTCGGTCCAGTGCTGGACGGAAAGAACCTTCTCTCGGTAAAACGCGCTCATGATTTTCGATATTCCGAATAATTGCGGTTTTAGGGCAAAAGCGTTGCCCGGCCCCTGAAAGCGGGGCGGACACCATTGCCATGGCGGAGGATTTCGCGTGTGTGATCTACGCCATTGAGGCCAATAATCAACCTCGTTCCGGATGCAATTGATGCCGCTCAGACCGGCATTTGCGGCGGAAATGGTCACATCATTAATGAATCTGCTGCCGGGCATGCGCGGCGGGCAATTTCTTTTCCCTTCAGGGCCTGATTGCAGCACTTAATTTCCGTCGCGCTCGCGAGAATTTCATTAAGAATAGCTCTGACTTTCACCCCGGTTTGGCGCCGTTTCCCGCATTTTTGCGGCTTTTTGCGACAGGAACGACTGAACACATGGCAAGCGGCGAGCGGATCTTCGTCCAGGCGATCAGGCGCTATTGCGCGACCCATGGCATCGCGCTCGATGTCCGCGCCGGCGGCTGGCTGCTCGCGATGCGCCGCCGCGCGAAGCGCCACTTCGCGTTCGGCTACGACATCGGCCTCAACAGCGCCATCGCGCACCGCCTCGCCAACGACAAATCGGCCACTGCCGAGGTGCTGGCGCTTGAGGGCGTACCATGCGTTCCGCATCGCCTCTTCCTCAACCCTAGCATGGGCGCGCACGTTGCAGGGCCCGATTGGCAGCAGGCGATGCTGGCGCTGCTCAGGCAGAATCCGCAAGGCGTCGTGGTGAAGCCGAACGAGGGCACGTCCGGACGCGGGGTGTTCAAGGTGACGGGCCGCGACGCGCTCGATCGTGCCGTGACCGAGGTGTTTTCTTCGAGCCTCGGTCTCGTGATCGCGCCCTATGTCGAGATCGAGGACGAGGTCCGCGTCATCCTGCTCGATGGCCAGCCGATGTTCGTCTACCGCAAGGAGCGCCCGCAGGTCGTCGGCGACGGCGTGCACACCTTGCGTGAGCTGGCGACCGCGGCGGGACATGACGGGGCGCTCTCCGAGCTCGGTACGCGCGAGGTGAACGCCATTGTCCCGAAGGGCGAGCAGCGCATCCTGAACTGGCGGCACAATCTCGATGCGGGTGCTCGGCCGGTGCTGATGGAGGACGGCGAGGTCCGGGCGGCCTGCGCAAAACTCGCCGGAGAAGCCGCCGACGCCATCGGCATCACCTTCGCATCGATCGACGTGGTCCGTGTCGATGGCGCCTGGCGGGTGCTGGAAATCAATTCCGGCGTGATGATGGAAGCGCTGGCGAAGCTGCATCCGGAGCTGGTGCAGGCGACGTACGACGCGGCGCTGGATCGGGTGTTTGGGAACGAAGCGCAATAGCCGCGGCGAAGATCCCCACCCTCCCCTGGAGGGGTCCGGGACGAGCGTAGCTCGCCCGTGGGTCGCTGTGCATGGAGCGAAGCGGAATGCGCAGCGGGGTGGGGTGACAGTCTCTCCACCGAAGCAGTGCCCGCGTGGAGAGATCACCCCACCCCGCTCGCGCTACGCGCGATCGACCCTCCCCCTCCAGGGCAGGGTAAGAGAAACCGCCGCTAATTATTCGCGCTCGCGGAATCGTCCATCGCCTTGAAGGCTTCCTCCAGTTGCAGCGAGATCGGCACGTTCAGGCGTTCGCCGGTGGGCAGCCGCGCGGTGAACCATTTGTTGTAGAGCGGAACGAGATCGCGATTGGAGCCGAGCTTGCGGAAGGTGCGGTCGACCACCGCCGACAGTTGCGGCTCGCCCTTCCTGAACATGATGCCGTAGGGATCGTAGGACAAGTAGTCGCCGGTGACGCGGAACTTGTCCTGCGCCTTGTGCCGCGCGATCAGCCCCGAAAGCAGGATGTCGTCGGTCGCGAACGCATCGGCCTTGCCGTCGACGAGCATCTGGTACGACTGCTCGTGATCCGGCGACGTGACGATGTTCAGCCCCAACGAGGACTTCTTGTCGGCCGCCTGGATCGCCTGCTCGTTGGTGGTGCCCTTCGTCACCACGATGGTCTTGCCCTTCAAGTCGGTCAGCGACTGGACCTTTGATGCCTTCGGCACCATCAGCTTGGTGCCGGCGACGAACATCAAAGGCGAGAACGCGACGCGCTTGCCGCGCTCGGCATTGGCGGTGGTCGAGCCGCATTCCAGGTCGATCTTGTTCTGGAGCACGGCATCGATGCGGTCGTCCGAGGTGACCTTGACGTAATCGATCTTCAGATCGGGATCGTCGACCTCGACGCCGATCTCCTCGACGATGGCCTCGCAGAGCTCGAGGCTGTAGCCGATCGGGCGGCCGGACTGGTCGAGGAAGGAGAACGGCGGCGAGCTCTCGCGATAGCCGAGCCGCACGGTATGCCTGTTCTTGATGGCCGACAGCGTCGGGCTAAGCCCTTCGCTGCCGCCGGTCTGGGCGGAGGCGCCGGTTGCCAGCAGGCACGCCGCCAGCAACAGGCCACCCGATATCGCCGTTGAAAGGCGCATGACGCACTCCCGTCAATGGCCGGCCATCGCGGGCAGTTCGCCCGGAACCATGTCCGGCGTCGTCGCTTCGCCGGGTCCGAGTTCGTGCTCGGGCCCGAGCTCACCTTCCCACTTCGCGACCACGGCAGTCGCGAGCGAATTGCCGATGACATTGGTGGCGCTGCGTCCCATGTCGAGGAACGTGTCGATGCCCATGATCATCAGCAGGCCTGCCTCGGGGATGCCGAACTGCGACAGCGTCGAGGCGATCACCACGAGGGATGCGCGCGGCACGCCGGCAACGCCCTTGGAGGTGATCATCAACGTCGCGAGCATCGCCAGCTGCGTCGCGAGCGACATCTCGATGTGGTAGGTCTGCGCGATGAAGATGCTCGCGAAGGTGCAGTACATCATCGTGCCGTCGAGATTGAAGGAGTAACCGAGCGGCAGCACGAAGCTCGAGATCCGCGACGACGCGCCGAACTTGGTCAACCCCTCCAGCGTCTTCGGATAGGCCGCTTCCGAGCTCGCGGTGGAGAACGCGATCATTAGGGGTTCGCGGATCAGCTTCAGCAGATGGCTGTATCGCGGCCCGATCACGATGAAGCCGACGATCATCAGGATGCCCCACAGGATCCCAAGCGCGAGATAGAAGCCGCCCATGAAGACGACGAGCTTCCACAGCACGCCGAGGCCGTTCTTGGCGAC
Source organism: Bradyrhizobium sp. Unk1 (assembly GCF_059512345.1). NCBI lineage: Bacteria > Pseudomonadati > Pseudomonadota > Alphaproteobacteria > Hyphomicrobiales > Nitrobacteraceae > Bradyrhizobium > Bradyrhizobium sp. Unk1. Next base: position 47,236 of record NZ_JCAMOP010000036.1, on the reverse strand, counting down.
GGTGGCCGTGATGGCGGCCCATACCGCGAGCGGGGCGAACAGCATCACATAGCTCGTCACCTTGAGCATGATGTGAGCGACGTCGTCGATCATTGCCAGGATCGGCTTCGATCGTTCGGGCATCGAGCCCATCGCCACCGAGAAGAACACGGCGAAGATCACGATCTGCAGGATCTCGTTCTGCGCCATGGCGTCGGCGATCGAGGTCGGGATCAGATGGGTCAGGAATTTTTCGATCGAGAAGGCCGAGACCGGCAAGCCGGTCGATTGCCCCGCCTGCGGCAGCGTGCCGGGGAAGTTCGCGCCGGGCTGGAGCAGATTGACCATGACGAGGCCGAGCAGCAGCGACACGAAGGACGCGCTGATGAACCAGCCCATGGTCTTGGCGAAGATGCGCCCGAGCCGCGCGCCGCTGCCCATATGCGCGATGCCACCGACCAGGGTCGCGAACACCAGCGGCGCGATGATCATCTTGATCAGGCGCAGGAACATCATGGCGATCAGGTTGATGGAGGAAGCCCATTCGGCTCTGGTGTCGGGCAGGAAGTTGAAGATCGCCGCCCCCATGACGATGCCCAGCACCATCGCGGCCAGAATGTATTGCGTAAACCTGTTCGACATCGCTTACCCCCACCTACACCGGCGCTTCATGATGTCGCAGATATGACGACGACGCAACACGCTTGGCGTGCGCGCGCGATGGCCGGATGTTCCCGTTGCGAAACGGGGCGGCGCGATCTAGCCTTCATGCAGCGCACAACGAATGCGGCTTGCACGTTTTCTTTGCGGCGGCTGCATCAATAATCGTCAAGCAAACGAAGAGGAAACGCCATGAGCAGCAGCATCAATCGCCAGATTCTTCTGGTCGAAAAGCCCAGCGGCAAGCTCGGTGCCGAGCACTTCAAGATGGTCGAGGGTGCGATGCCGGAGCCGAAGGACGGCGAGGCCTTGCTGCAGGTGCGTTACATCTCGCTCGACGCCGCCAACCGCGCCTGGATGCATGGCGCGACCTATCGCTCCGCGGTCGAGGCCAACAGCGTGATGGCCGGCGGCGGCATCGCCGAGGTCGTCAGCTCGAAGGCGCCGGGGCTAGCTGCCGGCGACATCGTGTTCGGCGACACCGGCTGGCAGGAGTTTGCCGCGGTGCCGGCAAAGCATCTCACGAAAATGCCGAAGCTGGAGCCGATGACGCATCTGCTCAGCGTGTTCGGCATCGCCGGCCTCACCGCCTATTTCGGCCTGCTGGAGGTCGGCAAGCCGAAAGAGGGCGAGACCGTCGTGGTGTCCGCGGCGGCGGGCTCGGTCGGCTCGATCGTCGGGCAGATCGCCAAGATCAGGGGATGTCGCGTGATCGGCATCGCCGGCGGTGCGGACAAGTGCAACTGGCTGACCTCCGAGCTCGGCTTCGATGCCGCCGTCGACTACAAGGACGGCGCGGTGTTCAAGGCCCTGCGCGCGGCCGCGCCAAAAGGCATCGACGTCTATTTCGACAATGTCGGCGGCGACATTCTGGAAGCCTGCCTGCCGCAGATGAACAATTACGGCCGCATCGCCTGCTGCGGCGCGATCTCGCAATATGACGGCGCCCCCGCAGCGCACGGCCCGCGCGGCGTGCCCGGCCTGATCGTGGTGAAGCGGCTGGTCATGCAGGGCTTCATCGTGATGGACTACATGAAGGAGAGCCAGCGCGCGCTCGCCGACCTCCAGGGCTGGGTCGCATCCGGCAAGCTGAAGGTGCAGGAGGACATCATCGACGGATTGGAGAACACACCGAAGGCGCTGATCGGGTTGCTCGCGGGAGAGAACCGCGGCAAGCGCATGGTCAAGCTCTGACGACGCATTGTTTGAGCATGATCTCCGCGTAAACGCATTCCGCGTTTATCGCGAGGGAAAATCGCTGCACACTTTTTCGGATCATGCTCTAGTTGCGTCGCAATCGCGCCGGTATAATCTACTTGCGGTAGAGGTCGAAGCGGCCAATGATGCTGCACGCGGCATCACCCGCAATGATTGCTTGCATTACATTTGAAAATCGTCGGCGTTACCGACAGGGCAGGGAATTTACCCAAATGTTCAACACGTTGAAACATGCATCAACGCGTCGCGCGCTGCTGGCGGCAACGCTGTTCGCAACTGCAACAGGCGCATTCGCGCAAGCGCCGACCGAGGCTCAGAAGAGCGCCATCCGCTCCGCATGCCGCTCAGACTTCATGGCGCACTGCGCGAGCGTCACGCCCGGCGGCGTGGAAGCGTATCAATGTCTCCAGAAGAACATGTCCAGCCTGTCATCGGGATGCCAGACCGCCGTTCGCGCGGTCGAGCCCGCTGCGGCGCCGAAGACTGAAGCTGCGCCCGCCAAGTCTGAACCGGCAAAGACCGAAGCGGCCCCCGCCGCCGGGGCGAAGCCCGCCGCCGCAGCCGCTCCGAAAGCGGCGGCGTCAAAGCAGCCGAGCAGCACGCAGATTGCCGCGGTCAAGAGCGCGTGCCGCGCCGATTATCCCAAGGTGTGCGCCAGCGTGCCGCCGGGCGGCGCCCCCGCCCTCGAATGCCTCGAGAAGAACAAGGCCAAGGTTTCGCCGGCCTGCGAGAAGGCGGTGAGCGCCGCAACCGGTGGCGGCGGCGCCGCTGCGACGGCAGCGCCTGCGGGCGCAGCTCCAGCGGCGGCGGCTCCGGCGGCGGCGCCGGCCGTGATCGCTCTGCGCCCGCTGCGGCCGCGCGAAGAGCTGTTCATCGTGCGCTCGGCCTGCGGTTCCGACATCCGCACGCTCTGCGCCGGCGTCGCGCCGGGCGGGGGCCGCATCGTGCAATGCATCTCCAGCAATGCCGCGTCACTGTCGCCCGCCTGCAAGGACGTGCTGGCGCCATTCGCGGCGCGATAAGCGACGCGCGATTGCGCGCCAAGGGCGCGACCACGATCGGCCGCGCGAATGAATTTTCGCGCGCCTGCCGCGACAAATCCTTTGCCAGTAACCGATTTCGATCACGACAAGACCGGGAGGAAGACATGCGTTCATTTCTGCTTAGTGCTTCCGCGCTCCTCGCCTTCGGCGCGAGCATGACCTTTGAGTCGACCGATGCCAACGTGGTGGTGTGCGCCCGCGGCGTCTACCGCGCCGGCTGTGCCGGGCCGAATGCGGCCGTCGTGGTGCGTAAGCCGGTTCCCGCGGTCCGCTGTACCAGGGTGCTGGTGAACGGCGTCTACGTGAAGCGCTGCGTCTGACCCCGGATGGCCAAGCCCGCGCGGTTTGGCTATGGTTCGCAACGCCACTGCTTCGGACACGCGCCAGGTGCGTGTCCGGGAGTAAGCTTCGACGCGCCTCGCCTTCGATAATTCCGCTGGCGTGGACGGCCGGAGCACATTAGTCTACCCCTAGATAGTAAGTATACTGTCAATTAGGGAGGCAGACGTTGCGGATCGCCGTGATTGGCGGGGGGCCCGGTGGGCTCTATTTCGCCTATCTCTGGAAGAAGCGTCACCCCGAGGATCAAGTCGACCTGTTCGAACAGAACCCGGCCGACGCGACCTGGGGCTTTGGCGTCGTGTTCTCCGATCAGGCTCTGGAATTCCTGCGCGCCGACGACCCCGAAACGGTCGACGCAATCGCGCCGCACATGGAGAGCTGGGAGAACATCACGCTCAACCTTCACGGCGACAGCGTCGCCATCGACGGCGTCGGCTTCTCCTCGATCGGCAGGCTGGAGCTGTTGCAGTTCCTCCAGCAGCGCGCGCTCGACGCCGGCGTCACGCCGCGCTTCGACACGCCGGTCCACGCCATCGACCAGCTCAACGGCCACGACCTGATCGTCGCGGCCGACGGGCTGAACTCGCTGGTGCGGCGCGCCTATGAGGGCGATTTCGGCACGTCGCTGTCCTACTCCTCCAACAAGTTCGTCTGGTACGGGACCTCGAAGCGCTTCGACACGCTGTCGCAGACCTTCGTGAAGACCGATCGCGGCGCCTTCAATGCCCATCACTATCGCTACTCCCCGACCATGAGCACCTTCCTGGTCGAATGCGACCACGCGACATGGCAGGCCTATGGCTTCGCCTACAAGGATGCCGAGCAGTCCAAGGGCGTCTGCGAGGAGGTCTTTGCCGACACGCTGGGCGGCCACTGCCTGGTCTCCAACAAATCGGTCTGGCGCAACTTTCCCTGGGTCTGGAACGAGCACTGGTCGTTCAAGAACATGGTGCTGCTCGGCGACGCCCTGCACTCGGCGCATTTCTCCATCGGCTCGGGGACGCGGCTCGCGATCGAGGACGCCATTGCGCTGGTCAAGGCGCTGGAATCGGATGCGCATCTGTCGACCGCGCTGCATCGTTACCAGGCGGCGCGAAAGCCGGTGGTGCAGAAGCTCGTCAATGCTGCGCGCACCTCGGCCTTCTGGTACGAGCACTTCGCCCAGCACATGCAGCTCGGCCTGATGGACTTCGCCTACAGCTACATCACCCGCTCCGGCCGCATCGACGACCCCCGGCTGCGCGCGATGTCGCCCGCCTTCATGACGCTCTACGAGGCCGAGAAGAACGGCGGAGATGCCGCATGAGCAGCGAGATTCGCGACCAGGTGCCCGCCGACAGCCCGGGCGCTCGCGAAATCGGCTTTGCCATTCCGCAAACCTACAATGCCAGCCGCGTGCTGTTCGACCAGCTCGCCAAGGGCCGCGGCGACAAGCCCGCGCTGATCGGGCCCGCGGGGACGCGCAGCTATGCCGAGCTTTGCGCGGAAGCTTGCCGCTGGGGCAACGGTTTCGCCTCGCTCGGCCTGAAGCGCGGCGACCGCGTGCTGCTGTTCCTCGACGATACCCCGGCCTATCCCGCCGCATTCTTCGGCGCGGTGCGCGCCGGCTTCGTGCCGCTCCTGATCAACACGCTGACGCCGCCGGACCTGCTGCAATTCTATCTCGCCGATTCCGGCGCGGCGGTCGCGGTGGCGGATGCCGAATTCGCGACGCGCTTCGATGCGGAGGCCTGCAAGGCGACCTGCCTGCGCACGCTGATCGTCGTCAACGGGCAAGCGCGCGACCACGCCGCGCCTGCGGCGATCGCGGCGCCCGGCTGGCTCGCGCAGTTCCCGGCCGAGCTCGCGGAAGCGGATACCCATCGCGACGAGATGGCGTTCTGGATGTACTCCTCCGGCTCGACCGGCCGGCCCAAGGGCATCGTGCATCTCCAGCACGACATGGCCTACAGCGATGCCGCCTTTGCGCAGAGCGTGTTGAAGCTGACGCCCGGCGACATCTGCTTCTCGGTGCCGAAGATCTTCTTCGCCTACGGTTTCGGCAACTCCGTCACCTTCCCGTTCTCCGCAGGTGCCGCGACGCTGCTGCTGCCGGGCCAGCCGAAGCCTGCATCGATCTTTGCCGCGATCGAGCAATACAAGCCGACGGTCTTCTTCGGCCTGCCGACGCTGTACACCTCACTGACCAAGGCGGAGGGAGCAGACAAGACCAACTTCTCGTCGCTGCGCATGTCGCTTTCGGCGGCCGAGGTTTTGTCTGCGGACGTTTTCAACGGCTGGAAGACTCTCACCGGCCTCGAGATCGTCGAAGGCCTCGGCTCGACCGAGGTGCTGCACATTTATCTTTCCAATCGCCCCGAGCAGAAGAAGCTCGGCGCCGCCGGCCTGCGCGTGCCTGGCTACGAGGTCGCACTGCGCGACAAGGGCGGCCGCGACGTCGCCGACGACGAGGAAGGCATTTTGTGGGTGCGCGGCGATTCCAACACGCCGCTGTACTGGAACCGGCCGGACAAATCCGCCGAGACCATCCGCGAGGGCGGTTGGATCTACACCGGTGACCGTTTCGTCCGCGATGCCGACGGCTTCCACTTCTTCCGCGGCCGTGCCGACGACCTCATCAAGATCTCAGGCCAGTGGGTCTACCCGCTGGAGGTCGAGCTGTGCCTCGCCGACCACCCCGACATCCGCGAATGCGCGGTGTTCGCCGCCGAGCTGCCGGACCGGCGCATGACGCTGAAGGCCGTGGTGGTGATGAACGACCGCGCGACCGATCAGAATGAGGCGACGCGGCGGCTACAGGATTACGTCAAGGGCAAGCTGCTTCCTTACAAATATCCGCGCGAGGTGATTTTTATCGACGAGCTGCCGAAGACGGGAACGGGGAAGATCGACCGGCAGGCGCTATTGCGGATGTAGCAATCCCAAACTCGCTGTCATCGCCCGCGGAGGCGGGCGATCCAGTATTCCAGAGGCGGTTGTGATTGAGCCGGGAGGCCGCGGCGTACTGGATTCCCCGCCTTCGCGGGGAATGACAGTTGAGACTGGGGCAACGGCGTCACTACACACGAGAGACGCCACACCCCCTCACCCACCCTTCCCCAGATGCTCCAGCGCATCCTCGGCGCGCAGCGGCACGCGCGAGGCCTCGTTGTTGAGGTCGACGAGCTGGACCAAAAGCCCCATCAGCGTCTTGCGGTCGGCGGGTTTCAGCGGCTCCAGCATCCGCGCCTGGGCCCGCTCGACGGCGGGGATGATCTCGCGCAGGATCGCCGCGCCTGATTTCGTCAGATAGAGCAGCTTGATCCGCTTGTCTTCGGGGGCCGGCTTGCGCTCGATGAAATCCTTGGCCTGCAGCCGCTCGATCACGCTGCCGAGCGTGGAGCGGTCGAAGGCGATCACCGCCGACAGCCGTGTCGCGTCGATGCCGGGATGGGTGTGGATCGCGATCAGTGCGGCATATTGCACCGGCGTGAGATCGAACGCCTTGCACTCCTCCATGAAGATCGAGACAGCGATCTGCTGCATGCGCCGGAACAGATAGCCCGGCGCGGCGTAGACCGCGTCGATCGTGATCGGAGGGGCGGGCTTACTCGGCATCGGGCTGCTGCTCCGGCGCGGCGTTTGCGAAGGCCGGCAACCCCTTTGCCGCAGCTTCCGCCTTCAGCAGCCGCGGATAGGCAGCGACATCGACCCCGAAACGGCGGGCATTGGCGAGCTGCGGCACCAGGCAGAGATCGGCGAGCGTCGGCGCATCGCCGAAGCAGAACGGCCCCGGCTCGTCCTTGATCAGCGTCTCGCAGGCCGACAGCCCCTCGCGGTTGACCCAGGCCGCCCAGTCCTGGACCTTCTCCTCGGCCAGGCCGAGCTCGCGCAGCCGCGCCAGCACCTTCAGGTTCTGCACCGGGTGGGTGTCGCAGGCGATCGCCAGCGCGAACGCCCTCACCTTCGCGCGCCGCAACGGATCCTTCGGCAGCAGCGGCGGATTGGGATGCGTCTCGTCGAGCCATTCGATGATGGCGACCGATTGGGTCAGCGCCACTCCCGCATCGTTCTCCAGCGTCGGCACCAACCCTTGCGGATTGATGGCGAGATAGGCGGGCGCACATTGCTCGCCCTTGCGAAGATGATGCGGCAGGTGCTGGGCGCCGAGGCCCTTGAGGTTCAGCGCGATCCGCACCCGATAGGCGGCGCTGGAGCGGAAATAGCCGTGCAGCTTCATCGGAACCCTCCCTTTCATTTTCCGTCATTCCGGGGCTCGCAAAGCGAGAGCCGGAATGACGACCTTGTATGTCGTTCGTCACGTTGACGCTACCTAGATCGTCAGTATACTGTCAATTAACAAAACGATCGGGAGCAGCAACCATGGAAGCCGTGACCAAGACGCCGGAACGCGAGGCGTTCTACCGGAAGATCGACGGCGAAAATCTCACCGCGCTGTGGACGGTGATGAGCGATTTGATCACGCCGGAGCCGAAGAGCGCCTGCCGCCCGCATCTATGGAAATTCGAAATCATCCGCGACTACATGACGGAGGCCGGCAAGCTGATCACGGCCAAGGAAGCCGAGCGGCGCGTGCTGGTGCTGGAGAACCCCGGCCTGCGCGGCCAGTCGAAAATCACGACCTCGCTCTATGCCGGCGTGCAGATGGTGGTGCCCGGCGACGTCGCGCCCGCCCACCGGCACAGCCAGTCGGCGCTGCGCTTCGTGCTCGAAGGCAAGGGCGCCCACACCGCGGTGGACGGTGAGCGCACCGCGATGGAGCCCGGCGATTTCATCATCACGCCGTCGATGACCTGGCACGATCATTCCAACGAGACCACTGAGCCGATGTTCTGGCTCGACGGCCTCGACATCCCGCTGGTGCAGTTCTTCGACTGCTCCTTTGCGGAAGGCTCCAAGGAAGACCAGCAGAAGATCACCAGGCCCGCCGGCGATAGCTTTGCGCGCTACGGCCACAATCTGCTGCCGGTCGACGCGAAGCGATCGTCCAAGACCTCACCGATCTTCAGCTATCCCTATGCCTACACCCGCGAGGCGCTGGAGAAAGCCCGCGCGAGCCAGGAGTGGGACGCCTGCCACGGATTGAAGCTGAAATTCAGCAACCCCGAGACCGGCGATTTCGCAATGCCGACCATCGGCACCTTCATCCAGTTGCTGCCGAAGGGTTTCAAGACCGCACGCTACCGCGCGACCGATGCGACCGTGTTCTGTCCGATCGAGGGCAAGGGACGCAGCCGTATTGGCGATGCCGTTTTCGAATGGGGCCCGCGTGATCTGTTCGTGGTGCCGAGCTGGCAATGGGTGACGCACGAGGCCGAAGACGACGCCGTGCTGTTCAGCTTCTCGGATCGCCCGGTGCAGCAGAAGCTGGATCTGTTTCGCGAGGATCGCGGCAACGCGTGAGGCTCTCGTAGGGTGGGCAAAGGCGCAACGCGCCGTGCCCACGTCTTCTCATGAAGGAATGGTGGGCACGCTTACGCTTTGCCCACCCTACGGCTGCGGTGATTGTGGCTACCGCCAGTGCAACAACCGCGTCTCCAGCCAGCCAATCACCTTCCCGACCACAAGCCCGAACACCGACAGGATCACCACGCCCGCGAGCAGCTGATCCGTCTGCATCAGATTGCCGGCCTGAAGCACAAAGGCGCCGATGCCGTACTGGGCGCCGATCATCTCGGCGCTGACGACGAGCAGCAGCGCGACGGACGCGGTGATGCGGAAGCCGGCGAGGATGGCGGGCAGCGCGCCGGGCCAGATCACCTTGCGCACGATGGTGGCGAAGGGAACGTTGAAACTCTGCGCCATGCGGATGAGGTTGCGCGGCACCGCATCGACGCCGCTATAGACCGAGATCGCGGTCGAGAAGAACACGCCGAGCGCAATGGTGGCGATCTTCGGCTCTTCGCCGATGCCGAGCCAGAGAATGAGCAATGGCAGCAGCGCGATCTTCGGGATCGGGAACAGCGCCGAGATGAAGGTGATGCCGACGCTGCGCGCAAGCCGCGACAAGCCGATGGCAAAGCCGACCGCGACGCCGGCCGCTGTTCCCAGCACCCAGCCGACGCCGATGCGCAGCAGCGAGGCCGAGAGATGCTGCCAGAGCGCGCCTGACATCGCGAGCTGGTAGATCGCGCGCGCGATCGCAGCCGGCGCCGGCAGGAACAGCGGATTGACGAGCCCGGCGCTGCCGGCCGCCTGCCAGATCGCAATGACGAGGGCGAGCGCGATCCAGCCGCCGAAACGGCTGCTCGCGGGCACGAAGCCGGCGCCGCGAAAACGGACGCGCCGCGTCGTGTCGTCCTTCGCAGACGTCCCCGCGCGATCAAGCATGCTGGACCTCGCGCTCGGCGTCGATCGCCTCGTTGCGGATCAGCGACCAGATCTGGTTCTGAAGCGCCAGCAGCTTTTCACGCGCAGCGATCTCGCCGCGCTCGGTGCGCGTCATCGGTACGGTCACGACCTCTCGAATGCGGCCCGGCCGCCGCGACAGCACCACGATGCGGTCGGCGAGCCGTGCGGCCTCCTCGAGATTGTGGGTGACATAGACCGCGCCCATGCCGCCATCGGCGAGCAGGCGGACAAAGTCTTCCATCAGCAATTCGCGGGTCTGCGAATCCAGCGCCGAGAGCGGTTCGTCCATCAGCAGGATGGCGGGCTTGACCGCAAGCGCGCGCGAAATGCCGACGCGCTGGCGCATACCGCCGGAAAGCTGCTTCGGATAGGTTGTGCGGAAGTCGGTCAGGCCGGTGCGGCGCAAGGCGTCGTCGACCAGCGCGCGGCGCTGGGCCGCCGAAAGCTGCGTGTGCAGCAACGGGAATTCGACATTCTCCTCCACCGTCGCCCAGGGCAGCAGCGCGAAATCCTGGAACACGAAGGTCAGCGGATTGAGGCTGTCCGCCGGCGGGGCCCCGCGCAGCTCGGGCGCGCCGGACGTCGGCTGCAACAGCCCGCCGAGGATCGACAGCAGCGTGCTCTTGCCGCAGCCGGACGGACCGACGATCGCCACCACCTCGCCGGCACCGACGGTGAAGGAAACGTCGTCGAGCACGGCGAGGTCGCCGAAGCGATGGCTGATGTGGTTGGCGATCAGGTCCATGCGACGAGCCCGCTTTTTTCACCCTCCCCTGGAGGGGGAGGGTCGGTTCGTATTGAGCGAAGCGAAATGCGGGCCGGGGTGGGGTGACGGACTATCCGCAATGATACTGACAGTGGATAGGCGCGAACCCTTCGCGAGTGGTTAGAGCGAACGACGGAGAGATCGCCGCTGTGGCTCACCCCGCCCCGCTCGCTCCGGACGATGCTGCGCATCGCCGGTACGATCGACCCTCCCCCTCCAGGGGAGGGTGGCAGATCGCCTGCCGCACCAATCCACATTGTTAGCATCAATCCGCCTTCACAAAATCCTTGGCGATGATCGTGTTCGCATCAAAGCCCTTGTCGGCAAAGCCCTGCTCCTGCAGCCATTTGATCTGGTTGTCGACGTTCTTGACGTCGAGCTTGCCGTCGGGATCGATATAGGCGCAATTGCCGACCACCTGCTCGACCGGCAAATTGGTGTATTTGGCGATGATCTCCAGCAGCGGCTTTGTCTTGTCGTTGATGGGCGCGACGCCGTCCTTCATTGCGGCGAGGATGACGTCGTGATATTCGCGGTCGGCTTTCGCGAGCACGCCGAGAAATTTCGTCACCAGCACCTTGTTGGTCAGCGTCTTGGGCGAAGCGAACACCGCACCCAATTGCCAGGGCGTCTCGTCGCCGACCCATCCCAAAAACTTCGCGCCGCCCTCGTCCATCAGCTTTCGCGCGGTGGAGATCGGCAGCAGCGCCGCATCCACGGTTTCGCCCTTCAGGGCGGCCGCCGCGTTCGACAGCGATTGCAGCGGCACGATCTTCACGTCGGCGAGCCTGAAACCGTATTTGTCGGCGAGCAGCCCCAGCGAATAGTGAAAGGACGAGCCAACCTGCGTCATCGCCACACGCTTGCCCGCGAGGTCTTTCGGCGTCTTCAGCCCGGCGGCATAGGCGTTGTTGCTGGCGAAATAGCCGATCAGGGGATAACCGGCCTTCTCGCGGCTCATGCCGCCGATCACTTTCAGCGTGCCTTTGCCGGCGAGATTGTAGAGACCCGCCGTGAAGGCGGTGACACCGAAATCGATGTCGCCCGAGGTGGTCGCGACCGCGATCGGCTGCGCCGCATCGAAGAACTTCAGCTCGACATCGAGACCGGCCTCGCGGAAATAGCCCTTGTCCTGCGCAATGAAGACGGGCGCGGACGACGACAGGCGGAGCACGCCGACCCTGGCCTTCAGCGCGTCTTCGGCCCGGGCCGCGCCCAGCGCTGTGATCGTCATCAGGCCAGCCAGTGCGAGCCGCACAATCCCGATCATCCCGTTTCCTCCGTCGTCGTTCTCTCGGTCGTAATGTTACAACCGTCACAATCCTTCGGGCACGGGCTGGTCCCGCCCGATGAAGGCGCCCTGTTGTTTCAACGTTTCCTGCAATTTTTCAATGGGGATGTCGCGCGGGATGCGGTTTCCTGAGAGCGCGAGCGCGGCGGCGGAACCGGCGGCCTCGCCCATCACGAAACAGGCACCGGAAACCCGCGCCGCCGACTGGCCCTCATGGGTCATCGAGGCGCAGCGGCCGGCGACGAGGAGATTGTCGACGCCCTCGGGCACCAGCATCCGGTAAGGCAGCTCGTTATAGCCGCGCGATTCCGGGATTGGCGGGAACGTGAAGACGACATCGCCGGGAACATGGGCCTCGATCGGCCAGCCATTGACGCCGATCGAATCCGCGAACGAGGCGCAGCCGAGCACATCCTCGCCGCTGAGCTGGTAGCCGCCCTTGATGCGACGGGTCTCGCGGATGCCGAGCTGCGGCGGCAAATCGACGATGTAGGATTTTTCAAAACCCGGCACGCTGCTGCGCAGGAACTCGAATGCGGCCAGCGCCTGCTTGCGGCCCTCGATCTCGCCGCGGGTGAGGTCGTCGGGCTCGATGCCGTTGATGGCATGGCCGTCCTCGCGCGCCACTTGCGTGAAATTCACCCGCCATTCGATGCCTGATTTCTGCGGCCGCACGATCGCGCTCTTGCGCGGGAATGTGTGGGTGCCGGCGGCGATCGCCTTCTCCATCAATTGCGGGATGGTTCGCCAGGCATCGCCCGCCTTCTCGGGATCGATGCCGTTGAGACGAAGCATCATCGAGGGGTACATCGGATGGCCGTGCTCATCGCCGACCTCGAACGGCGCCCCGGCCCAGACCGCGAGGTCGCCGTCGCCGGAGCAATCGATGAAGATCTCGGCGCGGACCGCCTGCCGTCCGGCCTTGGTTTCGACCATCAGCGCATCGATGCGGCTGTTATCGCCCATCACGACACCGGCACCGAGCGCATGGAAGAGGATGTGCACCTTGTGGCTGGCGAGCAGCTCGTCGGCCGCGATCTTGTAGGCCGCGGTGTCATAGGCCTGGGCGAAGACCTTGCCGAGGATCAAATGCGGCGCGTTGAGGCCGTTCAAATGATCAATCCGCGCCAGCAGATCGGACGCCATGCCCTGCACCAGCCGGTGGGCCTGGCCGTAGACATTGCCATGCAGGCCGCAGAAATTGGTGACGCCGGCAGCCGTGCCCATGCCGCCGAGGAAGCCGTAGCGCTCGATCAGCAGCGTCTTTCGTCCCGCGCGCGCCGCTGACGCCGCCGCCACGATGCCGGCCGGCCCGCCGCCGAGAACGACGACTTCATATTCGCCGTAGAGCGGCACCTGGCGTGCCGGTTCTTCGATCATCATGGCCCGCATGCGCGTCCGCTCCCAAAATCTCTTGCTTGAAGCCGACTATGAATTAACGCTAGGCGAGCTACAATCCACCAAAATACGCGATCAGCTTTCTCGAATCGAGAAAGGTCGACATGGACATCCTGGTAAACCTTCAGGCGTTCCTCGCCACCGCCGACGCAGCCGGTTTCTCCGCCGCTGCGCGAAAGCTCAATGTCTCGACCTCGGTCGTGGCCAAGCGCGTCACACAACTGGAGGCGCGGATCGATACGCCGCTGTTTCACCGCTCGACCCGGCAATTGCGTCTGACCGACGCCGGCCAGCGCTACGTCCATCGCGCGCGCGGCGTCGTCACCGATGCCACCGACCTGCTCTCCCGCATGGGCGAGAAGGGACACGATCTCGTCGATCACCTCCGCATCAAGGCGCCGACCTCGCTCACCGTGGCGCGCCTTGCCGACGCCTTCAGTGCCTTCCAGACGCAGAACCCGCGATTGAAACTCGAGATCGTGCTGATCGATCGCCCGGTCGATCCCGTCACCGAAGGCTTTGACATCGCCATCGGCGCCTTCCCTCATTCCTTCGGCGGCGTGGTCGACGAGCCGCTGTGTCCGCTGAAGCGGCTGCTGTGCGCCTCACCGGCCTATTTGAAGAAGCACGGCGCGCCAAAGCACCCGCGCGACCTGGTCGACCATCGCTGTCTCAGCTTTCTGCCGACGGGACCTGAGTGGATCTTCGACGGCCCGCGCGGGCGCATCAGCATCCAGGTCAGCCCGCTGCTCTCCTCCAACGAGGGCCATGTGCTGGCGCGTAGCGCGATCGCCGGCAACGGCATCGCGCTGATCTCCCATTATCTCGTGGCGGATGCCCTGCGCGACGGTACGCTCAAGCCGGTGCTGCGCGACTTTCCAATCCCCGAGCTGTGGGTCAAGGCTGCGATCCCCGAGCGGCGGCGCAACGCCGCCGCGGTGCAGGCTCTCTTGCGCGAATTGAAGAGCGCGCTGCTACCGGTGCTGTAAGGCCGCCTCGTTCGCCCCCCGTGGCGTCGCCGGCTTCTCCGGGTTCAGGCCGCCGAGCGGATGGTGTGGAGGAAATCGTCGACGTTCGACCTCATCGAATCCGCCTGCTGCTTCAGGGCGGCTGCGACCGTAAGGGCGGCTTCGGCGCCGGCGTCGGTCTCGCCCGCCACGGCGCGCACCTGCCCGATTTCCTGCGTCACCGCCGTGGTGCCGTTGGCCGCCTCTTCGACATTGCGCGCGATTTCGCCCGTGGCCGCGCCCTGCTCTTCGACGGCCGCGGCAATCGCCGTGGCGATGTCGGCCATTTCCTTGACGGTGGAGCCGAATTGCTTGATCGCCTGAACCGATTGGCCGGTCGCACTCTGGATCGTCGCGATCTGGCTGGCGATCTGCTCGGTCGCCTGCGCCGTCTGGGTGGCGAGACTCTTGACCTCGCTGGCGACGATCGCGAAGCCCCGGCCGGCGTCGCCGGCGCGCGCCGCTTCGATGGTCGCGTTCAGCGCCAGCAAATTGGTCTGGCTGGCGATCGCCTGGATCAGCTGAATGATGGTGCCGATCTTCTCAGCCGCATCCGACAGCCCATGCATCAATTCGGAGGTACGGTTGGTCTCGTCGGTCGCCCGGCTCGAGACCGCGACGGAGCGGTGGACCTGGCTCGAGATTTCACGGATCGAGGCCGCGAGCTGCTGGGTGGCGGAGGCGACGGTCTGCACATTCATCGATGCCTGCTCGGCGCGGGTGGCGACAGCTTCGGCGAGCCCGCGTCCGCGTTCGGCGACCTTCGCCAACTCCTCGGCGCTGCGCCCCATGTCGTCGGCACGACCGCCGACACCGGAAATGACCCCCTGCATGCCCTGCTCGAAGCGGCCGGCAAGATCCGACATCATGCGGGCGCGGTCGGCCTCGCTGGCTTCGCGCTGTGCCGTCGCCTCACCTTCCATGCGGCGAACCGCCAGCGCGTTTTCGCGGAACACCTCGACGGCGCGTGCCATGCGGCCGATTTCGTCGCGCGAGTCACCGCCCGGAATCGGCTCATCGAGCTCGCCCGCCGCCAGCGATTGCATCCGGTCGGTCATGCCGCGAATCGGACCCGACACGCTGGCGCCGATCAGCCACGCCAACACCGCTCCCAGCAGCAGCGCGCCGGCCGCGGTCGCGATGACGGTCTGCTTGGTCTGATCGACCGCTGCCGCGGTCTTGTCGCCCTGCTCGGCGCGCACGGTGCCGAGCTTCGCGTTGATCTTGTTGACGTGGTCGTCGATTGCCGCACTGGCCTTCTTCAATTCGGCCTGCCTGGCGCGCAGATCGGCGGCCACCTTGATGACCTCGTCCAGCGCGGCCGCGTCGGCCGTGATCGCAGTCTTGAGCGCTGCGACCAGCGCCTTCAGTTTGGCGTCGTTCGCCCCCGCCAGCTCAGCCTCGGTGTCCGCGATCGCCAGCTGGGCGTAGGACAACGCCTGCTTGGCGTCGTCGGCATCGCCCGTCGACAAAGTGGAGCCATAGCGCATCACGGTGATCCGCAGTGCGTCAACGACGCCGGCCAGGCGCATCGGGTTGACCAGCCGTTCCGCGTCCTCGGACCGGTTGGCGAGCGCAACCTGGATGCCGCTGACATTAAGGCCGGCGGCTGCACCATGGGCGTCGGTTTTCGTGGTCGCGGCGCGCAGCCGATCCGCCGCCTCCGCTGCCGCGGTGAACGACGAACGATAGGTTTCCAGCGCGGTCTTGACCGGGCCGATGCCTTCTGAGATCGCTTGCAGCTTGCCGAACTGCCGGTCGACCTGATCGGCCAGTTTGCCGACGCCGTCGATCGCCTTGGCCGCGGCATCCTTGTCGCCGACGTTCCAGGTTCGGATGAATTTCTCGACCGCCGAGTTCGCCTCCAGAAGCGCGGCCCGCGCCTGTGACATGCCGGCGTCGCCGGCAGCGCTGGTCACGAGCTCATTGACCGTTCCGCCGATCCGCTCGACCTGGACCATGGCGAAGCCCGCGAGCAGGACCAGAAAGCTGAGAACCAGCGCGAAGCCGCCAAACACGCGCGGACGAACGCCGACCCGGGACATCATGTGCGATAATTTCATGGCAAATCCGAAATTCTTCAACGCGTGGACCGGATGGCGGCGAGCAGATCCTTGCCAAACCGCTTCTCGAATTCCTGATCGAGCGGCTTGACCGCGTCGACGAAGGGCTGGCGGTCGAATGTCTCGATCACGTCCATGCCGCCGCTACGCACCTGCTCGAGCGATGCGGCATCGAGCTTGGCCTGCCAGGTCACCTCCGCACCCTCCTTCGCCAGCGCGATCAGCATGGCCTGGTCGGCCGGCGGAAGCTGTTCGAACATGGCACGGTTGGCGACGAACGCGATCGGCGCGAAGAAGTGACCGGTCAGCGTGAGGTATTTCTGGACTTCGTAAAGCCGGGAGCCGGCGATGGTCGGCACCGGATTTTCCTGCCCATCGAGCCGGCCGTCCTTCAGCGCGGTATAGACCAGCGGAAATTCCATCGGGACCACTTCGGCGCCGAGCGCCTTGAATGTCATCTGGTAGATCTCGTTCGGAATGACGCGAATCTTGAGACCTTTGATATCCTCGGGCGTGCGAACCGGCCGTTTGGAATTGGTGACGTTGCGAAATCCCTGTCGGCCGATCGCCAGCAGCGTCAGCCCCTTGTCGGCGAATTTAGTGGCGATTGCCGCGCCGGCCGGACCTTGCGCCACGGCCTTCGCGTGGGCTGTGTCGCGGAACAGGAAGGGAATGTCGAACACGCCAAGTTCGGGGACGACCGAACTGACCACAGACCCCGACAGCACCGCCATATCGACCGAGCCGGCCCGGGTCGCCGCCAGGATGGCGTTCTCGCTGCCGAGCGCGTTGGTGGCGCGCTGGTCGATCACGATGCGCTTGCCGGCCGATGCCACCAGCTTCTGGCGAAACTCATCGGCCCCGAGCTGCTGCGGGCTCCCCAGCTGGGAATTGAACGCCAGAGAGATCAATCGCGGTGAAGCGGCAGCCGGTTGCAGAACCAGCAGCCCTGCCGCCGCGGCGACGATCGATCCGGCTTTCCAAAGTCCCAAAACTTGTCTGTGCATTCGACACCGTGGCGTGACAATTGTCGTAACCCTAATGCCCGGGAATGATTGAACCCTTAAGGAAGGCCCCGCGGTATTACGGAGATTAGCCTCGATCCGCCGCCGACGAGATTCGGGACAGAGGTCCGATGCAGATGGTATCGGATTGCTGTGGGATAATGAGTGGTTCGAGAGAATGACGATGGGATCAAGAATACAAATGGCAGCCGCCATCGCGATCGGCATCATGGGCGGCACGGTCCCGGCCCGCGCCGAGGTCGCGCAATGCCGGTTCATCCAGGCCAAGCCGGAGCGCGAAGCGTGCTACCAACGTCAGGAAGCCGCGCTGGCCGCCAAGCGCAAGCCGGAGCCCAGCGCGGAAAGCAAGACGCTCGAATCGATGCGCCAGATGCGGCAGGACGACGATGCCGTCTATCGCAGCATCAACAACATCTGCCGCGGCTGCTGAACGATAGAGGCTCAGCCTTTACCGCCACCCCAACTCGCCGCGCGCTTCTCGGCGAACGACGCCAGTCCTTCCACCGCCTCCGCGCTCTGGCGCTTGAGCGAATGCAGGTGCACGAGCCGCTTGTAGGCGGCATCGTCCACCGCCATCCCGCCAAACGAGCTCTCCAGCGCGAGCCGCTTGGTCTCGGCCATCGCCTCCGGTCCGTTGGCAAGGAGCTGCTCGACCACTTTGGCGCCGGCGGCTTCGAGGTCGGCGAGCGGGACGACCTCGTGGACGAGGCCGATGCGGCGGGCATCTTCGGCGCCGAAACGTTCGCCCGTCAGCGCGTAGCGGCGGACTTGCCGTACACTAATGGCATCGCAAAGCTGCGGGATGATGATCGCGGCGGTCAGGCCCCAGCGCACCTCCGTGATCGAGAACAGCGCATTGTCCGCCGCGATCACGACGTCGCAGGCGGCAATCACGCCGGTGCCGCCGCCAAAACAGCCGCCCTGCACCAGCGCGACGGTCGGGATCGGCAAGGTATTAAGCCGCTGCACGGCTTCGAAGGTCGCACGCGACGCCGCCTCGTTGGCCTCGGTCGATTGCGGCCGCACGCCGTTGATCCATTTGAGGTCCGCGCCGGCCTGGAAATGCTTGCCATTGCCCCGGAGCACGACGACGCGAAGGTTGGGCTTCCTGCCGAGATCGTCCATGGCCGCGAGCACGCCTGCGATCAATGCGCCGTCATAGGCATTGTTCACTTCGGGCCGGTTCAACGTGACGGTCGCAACCCCACGCTCATCGAGGGTCCACAGGACGGGGTTGGCAGTCATCGGCGATCCTCCGGTCATCTTGTTTGCCGCCCACTATGGCTGAGGCAACTCATCCCGATCCATATCTTTCCGGCGTAGGGCGGCCGCGTCCATCGCATGGCGGCTTGTGTCATGCTGCTGCCGGGCGTCATCAAGGGATCAGGGACGGGACATCACACCATGCGCATCTGCATTTTCGGCGCGGGCGCCGTCGGCAGCCATATCGCGGTCAGGCTGGCCCGCGCCGGCCATGAGGTCTCGTGCGTGATGCGCGGCGCCCATCTGGAGGCGGTCCGCGCCAATGGCCTGAAGCTGCGCGTCGGCGATTCCGAGGTCACCGCCAAGGTGAACGCCTCCGGCGATGCGGCCCAGCTCGGCCCGCAGGACGTCGTGATCAGCACGCTCAAGGCGACCGCGCTGACGGGGCTGGTCGCCAGCATCAAACCGCTGCTCCAGGACGACACCGCGATCGTCTTTGCGCAGAACGGTATTCCCTGGTGGTACGGCATCGGCCTGCCGCCACGGCATCCGACGCCGCCCGACATTTCCTTCCTCGACCCCGGCGGTCGCTTGCGCGCATGCATCCCGAAAGAGCGGATCGTCGGCGGCGTCGTCTTCTCCTCCAACGAGGTGACCGCGCCCGGCGTGGTGCAGAACCTGACGCCGGACCGTAACCGCCTGCTGATCGGCGAATGCGACGACCGCAATTGCGAGCGCATCACCAGGCTTCGCGGCGTTCTCAACGATGCACGGCTGGAATCGCCGCCGGTGGCGGAGATCCGCGAGGCGATCTGGTCAAAGCTCCTGACCAACATGTCACTGTCGGTGCTGTGCCTGCTCACCGGCCAGACCGCGCGCGGCGTGCGTGACGACCCGGCCTTTGCCGAGGTCATTCCGCGCATGCTGAACGAGGCCAACGACATCGCGCAGCACTTCATCCCCGAGGTCAAGCGCGTGACGCGCAGCGGCCCCGCCCCCAACCACAAGCCGTCGCTGCTCCAGGATTACGAGCTCGGCCGCGCCATGGAGATCGACGTGCTGGTGAAGGCGCCCGCCGCCTTCGCCCGCACCGCCGGCCTGTCGACGCCGACGCTCGACCTGATCGCCGCGCTGGCGATCCAGAAGGCGCGCGACAAGGGGCTTTATTCGGCGTGAAGCGCGATGCGCTTCACGTTATTTTTGGAGCATGATCTTTCTCGGAAAACCGCTGCGCACTTTTCCGGATCATGCTTGAGCCTCAGGTGAGCGCGTCGATCCACGCCGTCAGCGTATCGAGCACCTCTGTGAGCGCCTCTTCGTTAGTGCGGCCGGATTTCTTCAGCACCGCGAAGGAGTGATCGCCGCCGGCGACCTCGTGCAGCGTCGCTTTCGGGCCGAGTGCATCGATCACGGGCTTGAGGAGGCCGAGATCGGCAAGCCCGTCGCGCGTGCCTTGTAGGAACAGCATCGGGATCTCGACATGGGCCAGATGCTCGGCGCGCTCCGTCGACGGCTTTTTGTCGGCGTGCAGGGGAAAGCCGAGGAAGGCGAGCCCTTTGACATGAGGCAGCGGCGCCTTGGACTGCGTCTGCGAGGTCATGCGCCCGCCAAACGACTTTCCGCCGGCAACGAGCTTCAAGCCGGGGCAGAGCCGGCTTGCGTCCTCGACTGCCGCGCGGATAGTGGCGTGGGCGACCGCTGGCTGGTCAGGACGGCCCTGCTTGTTTTCCATGTAGGGAAAATTGAAGCGGAACGTCGCGATGCCACGATCCGCGAGGCCGTCCGCAATCTTGTCCATCGATGCATGCCGCATCCCTGCGCCGGCGCCGTGCGCGAGCACGTAGCAGGCGCGCGCCTTGGCCGGCTGCGTCAGGATCGCCGAGACCGTGCCGATGCGCTCGATGTCGAGCTTGAGCTCTTGAGTTTTGGTCGCCACAATCAGCCACCCTGACAGACGCGTTTCCGGCCGCCTTGGTAGCGTCACCGGCGCAGCCTGAAAACACAATAATTGCCGCCGCCGACCAGCCTACCAAGTCGGAAAGCCGAATTGACCGAGGTGACCATGTCCTACCGCTCCTCCTGGATGACCGAAGAGCTCGAGATCTTCCGCGACCAGTTCCGGAAATATCTGGCCAAGGATCTGGCACCGCATGCCGAGAAATGGCGCGAGCAGAAGATGGTCGACCGCTTCGCCTGGCGCGGGCTCGGCGAGATGGGCGCGCTGCTGGCGAGCGTGCCGGAGGAATATGGCGGCCTGGGCGCCACCTTCGCCTATGACGCCGCCGTGCTCGACGACCTCGAAAGCACGGTGCCGGAGCTCACCACCGGCGTCTCCGTGCACAGCGCCATCGTCGCGCACTACATCCTCAATTACGGCTCGGAGGAGCAGAGGAAGCGCTGGCTGCCGAAGATGGCTTCCGGCGAGATGGTCGGTGCCATCGCCATGACCGAGCCCGGCACCGGCTCGGACCTGCAGGCCGTCAAGACCACCGCGAAAAAGCAGGGCAATTCCTACGTGATCAACGGCCAGAAGACTTTCATTACCAACGGCCAGGCTGCCGATCTCGTCGTCGTGGTCGCGCGCACCGGCGATGTGGGTGCCAAGGGCATTTCGCTGATCGTGGTCGAGACATCAGGCGCGGAGGGCTACAAGCGCGGGCGCAACCTCGACAAGATCGGCCTGCACGCCTCCGACACGTCAGAACTGTTCTTCGACAATGTCACGGTGCCGCCGGAAAACCTGCTCGGCAAGGAGGAAGGCCAGGGCTTTGTGCAGCTGATGCAGCAATTGCCGCAGGAACGCCTCGCGCTCGCGGTCGGCGCCGTCGCCTCGATGGAGCGAGCCGTAAAACTCACCACCGAGTACACCAAGGAGCGGAAGGCGTTCGGCAAGCCGCTGATGGACTTCCAGAACACCGCCTTCACGCTCGCCGAGCGCAAGACCGAAGCGATGATCGCGCGCGTCTTCGTCGACTGGTGCATCGAGCGCCTCGTCGCCAAGGACCTCGACACCGTCACGGCGTCGATGGCGAAATATTGGTGCTCGGACAAGCAGGTCCAGACCGCCGATGAATGCCTCCAGCTGTTCGGCGGCTACGGTTACATGCAGGAATATCCGATCTCGCGCATCTTCATCGATTCCCGCATCCAGAAGATCTATGGCGGCACCAACGAGATCATGAAGCTGCTGATCGCCAGATCTTTATAGATCAAGACGCTGTAGCTCCGTTCATCGCGCACGCCAATCGCGTGGGCGGCAGCCGAAGCGCTGCTTGAAGCGCCGCGCGAAGTGGGAGAGATCGGAGAAACCCCAGTCGAAGGCGATGGCGCCGATCGCGCGGCCGCCCGATGCCGGATCCTTCAGGTCGGCCGCCGCGCCCACGAGGCGGCGATCCATCACATAGTCCGAAAATGTCGTGCCGGAGCGTTCGAACAGCTTGTGCACATAGCGCTCGCTGATGCCGACGGCGCCGGCGACTGCCGCGACCGTCAGTCCCGGCTCGCGCAGCCGCTCGTGAATGGCGCGGCGCAGCGCCAGCACGGTCGCGTCCGCAAAGCTTGCGGCTTCCGCCGTCTGCGCCCGCGAGCGGCGCGACAGGCTGAGCGCAACGAGATCGAGCAGCACGTCGAACAGCCGAATGCTGTCCTCTTCCGCCATCCGCAATGCGCCGGCGTTGAGGGAGCGTGCGGTCTCGACGATGAGGTGACCGACATGGGGATCGTCGGAGACGCGCTCGGCCCTGAAATCGAACGACGGCGGCAGCCGGTCGCGTAAGGCGCGCGATGGCACCCAGAACGAAGCGACCTCCAGCGTCGGACCGCGATCGTGCAGCAGCGTCACCTCGCGGTCGCTGTCGACGATGCCGACCTGGCCGCGCGACAGGCTGACCTCGCTGTCGCCCTGGAGCATGCGGCAGCGCCCGGCGAGCTTGAAGTTGAGATAGAAGCAGCTCTCGGTCGATGCCGCGATATCGGCGCACGAGCGATGCACGGTGTGCTCGGGAAAGACCACGCGATTGATGGCGCCGGTGCCGATCTTGATGGCCTCGACCTTGGCCGGAAAGCGCGAGGTCGTCGCCGATTCCGGCGTCAGGCTCATGAAGGCCCGGCAGATCGCCTCGCGATAGTAGGAGAACTGCTCCTCCGGCCGCGTTCCGCCGGTATCCCAGACCAGATGCCGGGGCCGGCTTTCGGAATTGAGCTGCTCCATCAGTTCGCTCCGAGACCAATCCGGTTCAGCGTCAGACAAGCGGAAAATGGTCCGCCGGTTCACACTTCGCACAACAAAGAATTGTCCGCCGCGCCTCGCCAGCGCCGCAAAAGACCCAATTCGTACCGATCTAACCACATCCTGCGGAGGAGCCACAACATGTCGACCTACGTTCTCGTTCACGGCGCCTGGCACACCGGTGCCGAGTTCGAGCCTGTCGCGGCCCCGATCCGCGCCCATGGCCACCAGGTCTACACGCCGACGATCAAGGGCAACCGTCCGGGCGACGCCAAGACGACCGGGCTGAAGGACGCGATCCAGTCGATCGCCGACTATCTCGCCGAAAACAATCTGAAGGACATCGTCCTGCTCGGCCATTCATATGGCGGCATGATCATCACCGGCGTCGCCGACCTCGCGCCCGAGCGCATCCGCCGCCTGGTCTATTGGAACGCCTTCGTGCCGAACAACGGCGAATGCCTCAACGACATGGTGCCGCCGCACTTTATCAGGCTGTTCGATGCCATCGCGGCCGAACGAGGCGACAGCTCTGTGGTGTTGCCCTTCCCGATCTGGCGCGAAGTCTTCATCAACGATGCCGATCTCGAGACCGCGCAGCGCGCCTATGACGTGCTCAACCCGCATCCGTTCGCGACTTTCACCGACAAGATCGCGCTCAAGACCAATCCGGCGGAGATGCCGCTGGCAAAGTCCTACATCAACTGCACCGAGGACATCGCGATGCCGCACAGCCATCCCTGGCATCCGCGGCTCTCGGAGAAGCTCGGTCTGTTCCGTCTGGTGCAGGTGCCGGGAAGCCACGAATTGTGCTTCTCCGATCCGGCGCGCCTCGCCAAGGCGATCATGGAGGCGGGGCGCGACTGACGCGCGTCCGTCAGAAGCGAGACGACTTCTGGCGATTGCTCGTACCGCCGGCCTCGGCGGCACAGCCCTTGCTTGTCCGCTAACGAATCCAGATCGGTAGAAGCAACCCCTGCTTGTCACGCGTGGCTCCCCGCCATACGCTGCCCATGTTCGGCAACCGCCATCTGGTTTCGTTTTGCGTCAAGTCAGGAGAAGCGAATGGTTCACGTCTCGCGACGGAAACTGCTTCAGCTTGCGGCTGTTGCGCCATCGACACTTCCTCTGGCCTGGACGTCGGTTGTATCTGCCGCGACCGGAAAGAAGACCCTGAGCGCGGTGATGCAATCGGACCTTCGCGTCACCGACCCTGGCTTCACGACAGCCATCATCACCCGCGACCATGGCTACATGGTCTACGATACGCTGCTCGGCATCGATTCCAGCTTCAAGGTGCAGCCGCAGATGGCCGACTGGACGGTGTCCGCGGACAAGCTGACCTACACCTTCACCTTGCGCGACGGCCTGAAGTGGCATGATGGCGCACCGGTGACGGCGGAAGACTGCGTCGCCTCGCTGAAGCGCTGGGGTACGAGCGTCGACGGCATGGCGCGCAAGCTGATGGATTTTACGGCCGCCATCGAAGCATCAGATGCCAAGACCATCGTCTTCAAGCTGAAGGAGCCCTATGGCCTCGTGCTGGAAACGATCGCCAAGCCGTCGGCCGTTGTCGCCTTCATGATGCCCAAGCGGCTTGCGGAGACCCCGATCACCAAGCAGATTCCCGAGCAGATCGGCTCCGGCCCGTTCAGATTCGTCGCGGCCGAATTCCAGCCCGGCGTGAAGGCCGTCTACGAAAAGAACACCGACTATGCGCCGCGCAAGGAGCCGGCCGAATGGACCTCGGGCGGCAAGGTGGCCAAGGTCGACCGGGTCGAGTGGATCACGATGCCGGACGCGCAGACCGCGCTCAACGCGCTGCAGTCAGGCGATGTCGATTTCGTCGAGACGCCGCCGTTCGACATGCTGCCCGCGCTCGAGTCCAATCCGGACATCAACGTATCCATCCTGAACAAGTTCGGCTTCCAGTCGTTCGGCCGGATGAATTTTCTGCATCCGCCATTCGACAATGTGAAGATCCGCCGCGCCGCGATGCTGGCGATCAACCAGAAGGACGTGCTCGACGCACAAATCGGCAATCCCAAATACTACAAGCTGTGCGGCGCGTTCTTCATCTGCGACACGCCGCTCGCGAGCGACGAGGGTGGCGAGACCCTGATCAAGGGCAATGGCCTGGCACAGGCGAAGAAGGCCCTGGCCGAGTCCGGCTATGACGGCACGCCCGTGGTGATCCTGGCGCCGACCGACCAGATCCTGCTGAAGGCGCAGCCGGTCGTGGTCGCGCAGCTGTTGCGCGACGCCGGCTTCAAGGTCGATCTGCAGGCGATGGACTGGCAGACCGTGGTCACCCGCCGGGCAATCCAGAAGCCGCCGAAGGAAGGCGGCTGGAACATGTTCTTCACCTACCAGGGCGCCGCCGACTCCTTGAACCCGCTGGTCAACGTGCCGATGGGCGGCAAGGGCACGAGTGGTGGCTGGTACGGCTGGTCCGAGGACCCCAAGCTCGAGGAGTTGCGCGATTCCTTTGCCCGCGCGACCTCGCCCGAGGAGCGCAGGAAGATCGCGCTTGAGGTGCAGAAGGAGGCCTACGACCAGGTGATCTACGTCCCGCTCGGCCAGTTCCAGGCGCCGAGCGCCTGGCGCAAATCGCTCACCGGCGTGATCGACGGCCCGGCGACGCCGATGTTCTGGAATGTGGACAAGAACGAGTAGCCTGTTCTCCCTCTCCCCGTTCTTACGGGGAGAGGGTTGGGGTGAGGGCTGCTTCCGCAAACGCGGTGACAGCGAGACTCGTGGAGAGTCCCCCTCACCCGGATCGCATCTTGCGATGCGATCCGACCTCTCCCCGCAAGCGGGGCGAGGTGAAGATTCCGGCTATTTCGGATGCCACCAGCGGCCACCGATCACGACGCCTTCGGAGACGATCTTGCGATCGCCGATCAGGTGCTCGCCGACGACGTCCTCATAGTCGAACTGGCCCTGCCTGACCGTAACAAGCGTGGCGTCGCCGACGCAGCCGGGCTTGAGGCTGCCGAGCTCGGGACGCCGCAGCGCCATCGCCGCGTTCACCGTCGAGGCCGCGATCACGTCCGACAGCTCCATGCCCATGCACAAGAACTTCGACATGGTCGTGACCTGGTCGAAGGCCGGGCCGTCGATGCAGAGCTGATGGATGTCGGAGGAGATGGTGTCGGGATAGAAGCCGTTGGCGAGCATCGCGCGCGCGGTCTTGAAGGCGAACGAGCCCTTGCCGTGGCCGATGTCGAACAGCACGCCGCGCTCGCGCGCGTCCAGCACCGCCTTCTTCACCGTGCCCTGCGCGGTCGCCGGCGTATTGGGGAAGGGGCGGAACGCATGGGTCAGCACGTCGCCCGGACGCAGGCGGCCCAGCACCTCCTCGTAGCTCGGCGGCGGATGGTCGATATGCGCCATCAGCGGCATGCCGACCTCGTTCGCGACCTCGAGCGCGATGTCGAGCGGCACGATCCCCGACGTTCCCGAGGAGTGCAGCCCCACGCGCACCTTGATGCCGACGATGAGGTCGCGGTTGGCATCGGCCACCTTGGCCGCCTCGATCGGATTCATCAGCCGCAACTCCTCGCTCTCGCCGACCATGATCCGGTGCGAGAAGCCGAAGATGCCGGCATGCGAGACGTGCAGATAGGCGAGGATGCGGACCTGGCTCGGCTCGATCACATGCTTGCGGAAGCCCGCGAAATTGCCGGGACCGGCGCTGCCGGTATCGACCGCCGTGGTGACGCCGGAGAGGCGGCAGAATTCCTCGGCGTCGATGCCGAGCGAGGTGCCGCCCCAATAGACATGGGTGTGCAGATCGATCAGCCCCGGCGTCACGATGTAACGCGAGACGTCGCGCACATCGGTGCCCGGATCGGCCTTGAGCCCGGTCCCGACGGCGGCGACCTTGCCGCCGGCAAAGGCGATGTCCGTCACGGCATCGAGCTTCTGGGACGGGTCGACCACACGGCCGCCGCGCAGGATCAAGTCGAAAGGCATTGTTATCTCCGACAACGTGGCACGCAACTGGTGGACGTCAGTCGGGCCGGTGGCTCATTGCCTATATCAGCGCGTACCCCGGCGAAGCAAACAGCTCGCGCCATGACATCGCTCAATCGCGTTTTCCGAGGGCAGCCGCAACGAAGCTGGCATGGTCGGACCGGCCAAGGCGCGTGATCCCCCTGGCGTCGCGCTGGTGGTTGCGTTCCGTGCGTGGAGCAATCATAGTGACACCTGTTTTCTTTCGCCAATTGCTCTTTTTTGCACGACATGTGCCGCATTTCGCCGGGATCGGCATCACAACAAATCACCGGTCTAAACAAGTCGCTGGCCTGAAATGAGGTGCCTGTCGCCATGACGAAGATCTCGAAGATCCTGTCGCTGCCCTTGTTTTCGATTGCACTGGTCTGGCTTGCCTCGACGGGCATGTCCCGCGCCGACGACTATTCCTGCGATGCCGTTGCCGGGCTGCTCACCGCCAGCGCCGAGCAGGAATTGTTTTACTGGAGTCCCGACAGAGCTTGGAAGGCGGTGCCGGCCGACGGTCTCGCGTTGACGACATCCGAAGCCAGGTTGATCTATGTCACAAGGGAACTGTTCTCGAACGAGCCGAGATCGGGCGCGATCGTCGTCAAGACTGGCCGGACCATTGCGAGCGGCGCGATCGATCCCGAACCCATCCGCAAGCGGATCAGCCTCAATCGCCTGAGGCAGGAGGAGTTTGAAAGGTGCCAAAGGCCGCGCGACTTGCCGTCATTCCAGGGCTCGGTCTCGGCGCTCGAATATGACTGGCATCACGATTACGGCTATGACGCGAGCGACAACAACGACGGTTACCGCCTGACCCAATTCCACACCGGTTATGCCGGCCGGCGTGACCGATGCAAGGAGACCGACAACACCACATTCGATGCACCCCTGCGCTGGGACTGGCGCAGCAACAGATCCCAATTTTCCTTCGACCCGAGCGTCGTGAGGGGCGGCTTCAACAGCCAGATCATGGCCGGGCTGCATCCCAGGGGCGCCACGGCGGTCGGATCGGTCGGGCTTGCCGATCAGCGCGTCGAAATCATCAAATACCGCACCAATGCCCAGAATGTGGCCTGCATCCCCGTCAGGGTAAAGCTCACCGGCGCCAACTTCTTCATTCGTATCAATGACTTGGAAGGAGCACCGGGCGGCACCCGACTGATCCGCGCGGACGAACTTTCGCGCCAATTGAAGCGTTAATTCGTCGTTAGCCATGCTTGCCTAGAATTCTTGCTGGCGTGGTGTACGGTGTGGCCGAGGATCGCGACGATGGCAAACGGACTGGCAATGACATCGGCGAGCCATCGCGGCTCCGAGGGAAGCCATGACACACGTGGCCTGCCGTCACCCGTTTCCGCGATGCTCAACATAGGTTTGCTGCTCGCGGGTTGCGTCGCCTTTGTCCTCGCCAAGTCCATCACCACACACGGCCGGGTCCACATCGACGACGTCGAGTACCTGCTCGTCGGCGTCATACCGCCTGCGCTTCTCTATGGACTGTCCCTCGCCGCTGACCGGCTCATTCCCGACGCCGGCAAGGATTCCATTGCGCGAAGGCTCCTCACGACATGGCTGCTTACGCTCGCCGCGTTCTGCCTCGGCAAAGAGCTTCATGTCTATGAAGCCCTGAGGAGCGTGGTCGAAGCGGCCGCCGGGATCGGCCGCGACGGGGCCGAGTTCGCCATGGCGTTCCTGCTCGCCAGCCTCGCCTCGATGACGACGATGACCGGCTTCGTGTCGAGAGCGCCTGAGAAGCGTAGTGCCATCGCAGTCAGCCTGGCGTCTCTCGTCGCGATCAGCGTGATGATGCACCTGCTGCTTTTGCCGCGCTGAGCTTCAGGTAGTTCAACCAGATCTTGTCCTGAGTCGGGAAGCCATTGGCTCCCGCGAGCTTCAGCTCTTTGATCATCAGCGCAGCGCTGCGGAAACCGAGATCACGATAGGCTTCGAACTGCGTCGGATCGAAGAATTGATCCAGCGTGGTCTGATGTGGGAAATCCGGATTGCCGGCGCGGTATCCCGAGGTCGTGAAATCGAGATCCCGGATCAACGTCGCCTTCAGATAGATGACGATGCCCGGCGGCGATCCGTCTTCGTACTCGACGCGTCCCACGACGTAGGGCGCCTGCGCGAAATGCGCGCCGGCGGGGTAGCCCACGGCCTTGTCGACCGGCACGAGACGATCGACGCCGAGGCCGGCGGGGAACGTCAAGGTCGCCTTGAAGTCCTCCTTGATGCGAACCGCAGCCGATACCAGCGCCGGCAGCGCGATGGTCGCGTCCGCTTCGCCGTCGATCAGGATGATGACGCCGAGCTTGCGCCGCACCAGTTCATAGAGCCCGAGATTCTCGAAGTTTCCGCCGTCCGAGATTTCGATGAAAGCGCTTGTCCGCGCGTGGCCGAAGCCGAACAGGCCGGCCGTCAGCGTCGGGCTCCAGTAAAGCGGCGTGCGCCGCCGCTTGCCCTTGCGCCCGGGATTGCCGACCCAGATGCCGAGCCGCATGTTGAGGATGGTCATCACTGCGGAGACGAGGCGATCGCGAGTCAAGCCGGTGCCGATATAGCCCGCGTTCGAATTGACCGCCGCGCCGGATGCAGCCATGGCCGTCGCGAGCGTGAGCGGACCGTAGCGCCTGGAATAGGATTCGGCGTCTTCCCAGCCCGTCGAGCGCGAGCCGACGTAGAAGGGAGACATGATGAAATTCTCTCCGCCCCTGCTGACGATCTTCGGGTCCTTATCTCTGACGATGCGTCCGAACGTGTTGATGATCGGATAGGGGACCGGCCCCACGGTATGGGTCGCCCTGGAAAAAGAAGTCCGGAGATCGAAGACATTGAGGCTATCGGCCACGGGCGAATAGGTGGACCAGCCCTCGGCGACAGCCACCGGTGACGGCATGAAGGCTTCCATGAGCCGATCACGGTAGAAGCGATGCAGTCCGACCTGGTTGACGTTGGCGAGAAAGCAGAGAAGAAGTGCGATCGGCAGCGAAAGCACCGCACCGTAACCAATCGCAGCCTTGGACATTTCGACGATCGGCTCCCGGCTTCCCAGGACGTCGAACACGAAGACTGCGCCCATGTAGGTGACCGTCAGCGTGCCGTAGAGAAAGATGCCCGCCCCAAGGGGCGGAAAGACGCGGCCCGCTATGCCCTCATCAACTTTCCTGGCAACAGAGAAATATCCGTAAAGCGCTGAGGCCGCGCCGCTGAGGATCGCGAATAGCGCAGCAAATGCGACCGCGGGTCCACCGGCCGCGCCGGCGGCGAGGCTTGCCGCTTTCGCACCGGAAGCCCCGTCCGGCTGCGCGCAACTGTCTGCCGCATTCGCAGAACAGGTTGCCGCCTGAGACGGTTTGGCCGCCGTTGAGGCCTGCTTTGCGCTTTCATCCGCCTTGTGGACGGCCCAGTACGGCAGCACGGGCAGCGAGCCGATGACCAGGACGACGACGCCGACCTTGAACATGAAACCAAACCATTGCTCGAGCGTCCGCCGCCACCAGTAGCTGCCGCTGATGCGACGCACCCTGGCGAACTGATCGAAGCAGAACCTGATCACGAGGAACAAGCCGATCAGCACCGACAGGACGACGAAAGGAGCTGTCGTGATGCTGATGAGATGCTGGTACAGCACCGGCGGCCCGAACATCATGACGAGGCCGAACAAAGCGAGTAAGACACTCCTGACGCTCGGCCGATTGGTCGAACGAGTCTCGCTGGGAACTCTGGTAAGAAGAGCAAAGACCAGCGACGCCAGGACGAAGCCGACGACGATAAACACGTAGAGTGCAAGCGCCGTCGCATAAAGCGGCGGCAGCGCGAACTTGCACGACATGATCTTGTCGTCACACGTCCATCTGAAATACTGACGGTAGGAAGGGTCCGGTTCGGACAACCAGGAGGGCAGTTTTTGCGCTCCCAGCAAAGCCAGTTCATTCGCGCCGTGAATGAGCAGGAACAGTCCGAGCAGCAGCGGCAGCCACACGATCAGGCTGATCAGCAACGTCCTCAGGACGACATAGATGCCGGACAAGGCGGTTATCCCGTCGCCGGGCGTCAGATAGTTGCCGTGATTTCGGAGAAACGCGAGGTTGCGCTTCTGGATCTCGCTGTCCTGGATTTTGGGATCGGAGAGGTGACTGCAACCATAGGGAAAACTGGCCGCGTCGGCGCCGTAGGTTTCAGGCGGCGCAGTCGATTTGCCCGCAAGCTGCGCCTCGGCGGCTTCATCCAAGCGGGCCTTGCTCCACCACCATTGCAACGACGAGCCGATATAGCCGCCGCCCGACACGGAGGACATGTAGTCGATCTTGGTAAGCAGCCGGTGCGCAACCAGCGCCTGCAACGCGCCGAGGCTGAAGGTCGCGGAGCGAATACCGCCGCCTGACAGACCTATGCCCTTCCAGTCGCGATTCTCGTCGTCCTCCGACCTCTGGTCGTGAGCCCAAGTGAGATTTTCCTGCTCGCGTGTCAGGACGTCCTTTTCATGCAGCTCTTCGAGCGTAGCCGCCTTTTTCTCGACGATCGCGGGCAAGGAGGCGGTACTGGAAGATGCGGTCATGGGCAAATCGGCCATGGGGCAATTCTCGAAATGCAGACGCGAAGGACAATGCACCACGCTAACCACGGCCACCCGTGATTGCAACCTAGGCAGGAAGGAATTCCACGCACCACTTCATTGCACACCCGGGATATGTCCCAGCGCACCGCGGCACTTGTCGAGCGTCACCGCGCTCGCGGCGCGACGGCTTGCTCCCGGAGATGTCTTGGGTCAGGCAGCTGGCGATCCCGGCATGACTCGAACATGCGACCTACGGTTTAGGAAACCGCCGCTTTTATCCCACTCTACGTAACACAGACAGGCAACGCCCAACCCGAAAATGCGCAAAAAACTCCTAATTTGTTGGCATCTGGGCCGAAGTTAGCGTAAGTTACCAACGTAGGCTAACAGAGCATAACGGTCCCTTTTTGTTACCCCTGCGTTACCCCTGAAAGGACGGGTAGCGATGGCCAAGGCGTTGACGGCAGCAGCTGTGAAGAGCTACCGCCCCGGCAAAGGGCGCCGCGAAATACCTGATGGTGGCTGCCCAGGCTTACACCTTGTAGTGCAACCCAGCGGGGCCAAATCCTGGGCGTTGCGCTATCGCCGGCCAGACAAGCGCACAGCGAAATTAGTTCTGGGTTCAGTGTTCGAACGGGACGGCGAAGAGCCCGATACGCCGCCGGTGATAGGGGGTCATCTTACTCTCGCCGCTGCGCATCGCTTGGTGGGAGAGTTGCGCCATCAAATAGCGCAAGGGCGGGATCCGGGAGCCATACACATGGCCGAACGTGAACGCCGTCGCAGCGCGACGCTCGATCGCGCGGCCAACACCTTCGGTGCGGCCGCAAGAGACTTTATAGAACAATACGCGAGCAAGAAGACCCGCCGCTGGGAGGAACAAGCACGACTCCTTGGTATTCGCCCCGAGGATCTGAGACTAATCCCAAAAGGTCTCGCAGATCGGTGGAGTAAGAGGCCAATCGCCGAAATCGACGGCCACGATATTTATGGCGTGGTTGACGAGACGCGCCGGAGCGGCGCGCCAGGTTTGGCCCGCCGAAGTGATGGGCTGACAGAAGGACGCGCACGCGCCATGTTAAGCTGCCTGTCTCAGATGTTCAGGTGGCTCATGCAGCATCGCAGGGTCAGCCTTAATCCATGCACCGGCGTCCACCGGCCCGACACTCCAAAAGCGCGCGACCGTGTCCTGGCCGACAGCGAGATCCTGAAATTTTGGTCGGCCGCTGGCGCCGAACGTCTGGAATTTGGCGCGCCCCTTAAGCTGCTGCTGCTAACGGGCTGCAGACTCAACGAGATCGCGGGCATGACATCAGCCGAGCTAAGCAACGATCGCACAATTTGGAACATACCAGCCGCGCGAACGAAAAACAGGCGACCGCATTTGGTTCCTCTGGCGCCGCTTGCGCAGGAAATTCTGGCAAGCGTAACGGATGCCGCAGCGGGAGAGACCTACATCTTCTCAACCACAGACGGAATCTCTCCTGTGAGCGGCTGGTCAAAGGTTAAACGTCGCATGGATCATAGAATGAAGATTCCCAACTGGCGTTTACATGATTTGCGGCGTACCGCGGCCACGGGTATGGCCGAAATTGGTATTGCCCCGCATATTGTCGAGGCAGCGCTAAACCATGTGAGCGGAGCGAAGGCCGG
The DNA here is from genome assembly GCF_059512345.1 of Bradyrhizobium sp. Unk1. Taxonomy (NCBI): domain Bacteria; kingdom Pseudomonadati; phylum Pseudomonadota; class Alphaproteobacteria; order Hyphomicrobiales; family Nitrobacteraceae; genus Bradyrhizobium; species Bradyrhizobium sp. Unk1. The sequence continues at coordinate 14,440 of NZ_JCAMOP010000036.1, read as the reverse complement.
CGTTGCCGGGATCTACAATCGTGCACAATACGCGGCGGAAAAGAAGGCGGCACTAGCGCGCTGGGCGCAGCACGTTTCGAATATCGTCGGCACCGCCGGCGCGACAAACGTGGTGCCGCTGGACAAGAGGCGGCGATGACCGCGAGCGCACCAGCATTGTTTACAACGCCCCCCAACGCAAGCGCCAGACAGAAGCGCCAATGGGAAGACCAGATGCGTCGCTGGCTGAGTGATCAGATAGACCAACAACACATCCAAGAGGTCATAGACGCAACTGCCGCTGATAATTCCTCGTATGAAGAAAGGTGCATCGCGCTTGCGCGGATCGGAAAACCTGAGCAGCTGCGAAAGCTGTATCCGCAATTCTCAGACTGCATTCACGCGCCCAAGCTGAGAAAAGGCCAGAAATATTGGAAGCCCGCAAAAGATAGCCCAGCCAAAATGGCTGCTGATCTTGCGAAGCGCATTCGGGCAATCTGGCGGGAGCATTACCCCGAAGTGAACCGAAGACGAAATGAGAAGACCGCCGAGGGCTTCGCTGTCGAAATCTGCAAGGAATGGTTCGGAAGCAAAGCAGAAGGGCTGGACGAAGACGCAGTGTTGTCTGCCGCAAAACCAAGCGGCAAGCGGAAGCCTCGCCGCAAATAGATTTTTGCGCGCCAAATGGCGCATTTGGCGCGGTAGTTTGTCGGGCGCGTAACTGCATAGTTGGCACCGTTAGCTACGGAGCCACACTATGCGAAATACAGCGCCTCTCCCCCGCACCTCAATTGACCTGCTGCCCCCGGACCAACTGGTGCCGGACACCATCGTCGCCAAGGAGTTTGGTGGCGTCAGCCTTATGACTTTGTACCGATGGACCAAAGATCCGAAGCTAGGCTTTCCCCAACCGGTAAAAATCCGAACAAAGAATTTCCGCTCGCGCCGCGCCCTTGAAGATTTCAAGGCCCGATTAATCAACCAGCGCGTGGAGACAAAGTGACCATGGAAAAAGGCAAACCCCCGACGCCCGCAGCAAAGACAATTGGGACAAAGGACACGTCTCCAAACGAAGTGCGTGACTATCGGCCCGGTAAGGACTCCATCTGGGACGCGTGTCGTGAGGTGCAGGAGGCCGCTGCCGCACGAAAGAAACAGGAAGCCGATAGGGAGAAATGTGCGGCGCTTGCGCTCGGGTTCACGCAAAACGAGAATGGTCGATGGACAACGACGTGTCCCAACTGCGCGTGCGAAGTGTATCTTTACACCGCGCCAAACGGTCTCGTCCGCGCGAATAGTTCTAACCCGCATTGTGGTGCCGTTCAGGAGGTTCCGATCCAGCTCCAGAAATGGGGGCTCCAATGAAGAGCCTCCTCGAAGGCGCCCTAGAATATGCCAAGCGCGGCTATTTAGTGTTTCCCGCCAGATTCGCAGAGAAGCAGAAGCTAGGTCACACGTCCGCCGAAAAGAGCAACGGCAACCCATGGGGCTACACCGGGGATCCGCATGAGATAAGTGAGTACTGGCGGCGCTGGCCAGGCGCCGCAATCGGCCTGCCTACGGGAGCGGTGAACGGATTGTTTGTGATCGATGTCGATACGCCCGAGGGCCATGAGCATGATGGCAATGAGAGCCTCGAAGCTCTCACAATGAAGCATGGCTCTCTGCCTTGGACACGCATGGCCGAGACTCCCACTGGCTCAAGGCATTATTACTTTAGGCAGCCGCCCGGCACCGTGATCCCCTCCAGCGTCTCAAAACTCGGACTAGGCATTGATGTACGCGGCGATGGTGGATTCGTCATTGCGCCGCCCTCAGTAAGGCCAGGTCGCGGCGAATACGCGTGGATCAACTACGTCGCAATCGCTGAAGCGCCTAAGTGGCTCATCGATCTAATAACGGCAAGATCGCGAGTTCTAGAAGCCGCCGATTTCGCTCCCGAGCTTCTGGCCACGATTGAGGCTGACAGCGGCAAGGGTGTGTCGATTGACGCCGAAGACAACGTGCTCTCCGCACCGATGTCGGCGGAAGAGCTCGAACTGAAGATCAGGGTCGCGCTTTCCGTCATTCCTAGCGACGAATACGATCTTTGGTACCGGATTGGGGCGGCCGTTTTCGACGGGCTGGGCCCTGCCGGCTTCACATTGTTCGACGAGTGGTCGCGGGAGTCTACCAAGTACGAGGCTAGGGCCAGCGAGCGCAAGTGGCGCGACTGCCATAAGATTAGGTCGATAGGCGTCCAAACAATCTTCTGGCACGCGGACCAGTACGATCGCGGCTGGCGCAGGTTGTATCGGCAGCTGCTCAGCGGCGAGATCGCGAAGTGACGTTGCCATCAATATCGAAGTTGAAAGCGATCATCACCATGGAACAGGACGTCGGCGATATGCCCGTCATCGTCAGTTTGGAAAAGATCAATTCGGAGGAACCGTATTGGAACGTAACCATCCGTGGCAGCAACGGCAGCATGAGAATAAAGGATGCCCGGGACTTCACCGATTCTCGGCGGTTCATAACGCAGTGTTTCAAGCAATTGAACATGATGTTTCCGCCCGTGAAACACGTCGCATGGGCGAACATGCTCAGAGACGCTATGCCTAAGATGACGGAAAAGCAGGCAGAGGAGGATACGACGCGCGAGGGCGAGTTTAGGGAGTTGCTCGAGACATTCCTGACGAATCGGACGCGCGGTCAAACGAGAGAAGACTTATTGCGCGGAGTACCATGGGAGGACGAGGAACGCGGCCGGCGCTATTTCACGATGGCCGCATTGGCTAAGTTTCTCGACAGGGAGGGACTGCGCAAGGTAGATCGAAAGGATATTGCCACTTGGATCAGAGCGCTTGGTGGAGAGCCGCAGAACCTCACGATCAAGAATTGTCGCACGCGTTGCTGGTGGGTGCCAAGCGACGCGGTCAATGAGGCTCCCGAATTGTCAGCGCCCGACCTATCGGGCGATGTGATATGAAGCGTTAGAACTACTACACGAAAAGTGTTGTAGTGGAGCGCAGTTAGGCGCTTTGCGCTGTTGTGGGGCTGATGAGGCGTTGTAGCAAAGTGGTAGTGCTTACATGCACATACGGGTACACCACAACACTACAACTCTACTTAAGTGCGCGGGCCTGTAAGCCAACTTTCCATGTGCGCATGCGTAGTAAAGTAGCTCCTATGCCGCCGAACTGATGCGTTCTTGGCTGCGTAGTATGCCCTGCACGCGCACCGCCAAATCACCTGCAGACGTGTCTGAAGGGCCTTTTGCGGGCATTAGCGAACTGCCCAGGCGTTGGCCGGTGCAGCCGCCGCGGCGTTTTCACCCCAAGGTGGGCAACGGTTGCCAAAACCGCGGGCCAGCCAATTTTACCATGTAAAATCAGCCACTTAAGAGCCTTGTGGCCGTGGCGTTTCGTCACGGGTAGTCTACGGGTATAAAATACCCACCTGCCGCGCCCCTCAACGGGCCCAGCGGGGCCTGCCTAGCCCTCCAGACGGCAACCGCTAACATATTTGGAGCCCGGCAAGGCCCGGAGCTGAGCGAAGCCCCTATTGCGCCTGAAGAGGCAACTGCCCGCCAAAACCCTGCGTGGGGATCGTGGTCGCGCCGATGCTCAGCCCACTAGCCCGCCTGGCAGGCGATATGAAATCGGGGCGGCGGTCGGTGTGCCTCAGGTGCCTCAGTTTGAAATTTAAGGGGGGGCAATACAGGCTTTCGGAGTTCCCTTCGGAAGTGGAAGGACAAGGCCGTCATCTATCCACACGCGCGGCCATTCGTCGCCCTTTGCTGGGGCGCAATAATAACGCTCCTAAAGAGGAATACCGCAACATTAGGACCTTGCTGCAATGGATGTGCCTGAAACCCTGTGGCTAGTTTCAGAGCTGGCAAATCCAGCAGCCGTGTTTCAAAGGCGACCGCCGCACTGATGAAAATTTCAAACTGATGCAACCCGGCGGTTAGCTAGGCCTACGGCGCCAAGAATCTGCATTCTGAAACCAATTCTCGTGCGGCTCCCCCCCGAGAGTTGGCTAACCTGATAAGAAAATCAAAGATGGCAACGCGGCACTGACGCCAAACGCTTTGTATTGAGTCCTTCTGCGACTTTGGTAGCCGATCGTATTTTTGATCAAATCAAAAAGGGCCAATCCGCCAAAAATTTCATTGGCTCGCGTCGAGACCGGCCTTATCGCCGCGGCCGGCAACAGCACTTGCACAGGTTCGGACTCACATCCTGTATCGCTTTTGTCACCGGAGCAGTACCAATCGCACTTTCTAGAAATCGACGATGATTTCAGGTAGCAACTCCGGCCCACGAACGTTTAGCTGTCGACACGCCCCCGGTCAGTCTTCCGCTCGTTGTGCTCTCCAAGGAAACGTCGCCTTCTACTTTCCGTGAGTCCGCGCGCTCACAAGTTTGAAGCGCGTGCCTCCCCCTTTCCCGAGGAACCCTGGCGCTCGACCAGCATTTGGATTGCGCTCCGGGCCCGTCCAACTTCGTGTCCGGACGCTTTGCACAGTGTGACTGCGCGGCTCCAGCCTCCTCGACCCTACCGCTGGAGCCGCCTTTTCGCTGGTTGTGCCGGTGCCCAGCAAGCAACTATGGCGTTGCGTTTCTAGCTGCTGGACGATCGATCAAACGAGCAAGGTGCTGGTTATGGCTGACAAATCAACCTTCACGTCCGACGAATGGAAAACCCCTTTGGAGAGCGTAACGGCTGCGGGGCTTAACGCCCAATTGACGACTTCGTTCTTTCGGTGCCCGGCGATGGGTAGAAGCCATGAAACCCTAAATCGCTGGCGAGGCCGGGCAGCGTCCCCCGAAGCGAACGAGAGCGTTTCGCAGAGAAGGCATGCTGTCGGCGCGTCAGTCCACTTTTGAACGCTGCGTCCGCGCCTGATTGACGCTACCGCAACCGAGGAACGAAGCGTCGGCAACCGCCGTTGGTCGATCTTAGTTCGTTCAAGGAGGAGCGCCATGGACTGGAACCGCGTCGAAGGCAACTGGAAACAGATGAAGGGCAAAGTGAAGGAGCAGTGGGGCAAGCTTACGGACGATGATCTTGACGTGATCAACGGCAAGCAAGAGCAACTCGAAGGGAGATTGCAGCAACGGTACGGCTACGCCAAAGATCAGGCGCAAAAGGAAGTGAATGACTGGTACGGCCGCCAAAATTGGTGATGGCCGGCACTGCTAGTCGAAGTCCGGAGGGCCGCTGCTCCGAGACGGCGGCCCTTGTGAAGCTGCAGGGCGGTGGTCAGGCCCTCAAACGGCTTGCGTGGGCCGTACTTGCCCTCGGTGTTCCGTAAGGGGCGCTGTCAATTACCGCGCCGGCGGTGTCCACTTAATGAACATCAATAATGTTCAAAAGGAATCCGCTGCCAGTTCCGCGCGTTCCTTCCTGCTGTTTCCTTCGCGCGCGTCCGAACTCGGCGACTTCCAAGGCGGCGGATCAAAATATCGGATATTCGCATACTCTGCGAGGTTCACTGCCATTGAGGTTGTAGGCGCCTCGACCGGCGCTCAAGGAATGTTGACCGCAGGAATTGGTGATGTCGGAAGCGGCCTGAAAGGACCTTGATGCACGGCTGCTACCGCCACGAACACGACGGCAAGAACAATCACGGCTCGCATGATGAGGCTTCGCATTAAGCCACATCTGAATTGTTGCTGGGCCTTTATGAAGTGACTCACGCAATCTTTCTAACGTGCCGACAGCTGCTGCAACTAAACGTGCCGGCCCGCTTAGCGCTACGAGCGTCGCTCCGGGTATTAGACAGGAAGCCGCAACGTGATTTCCGCGCTTGATAGCGTACCGGTTGGCGTAGCTATTGCCATGTCAACGATCGTCAACGAACCCGGCTGATTGTCATACAAGTACTTGAGATGCCAAACCGGCCCAACGTCCGGCGAGATAGCAAAGTCGTTCAACGCGTTTGTGATGTTGCGAACGGCATCGCGTCGCGCGATCGGTGCGGAGAACATCGCGTCTAATAGCGCGGCCAAGCTCATGCCGTGGACCAGCATAGACCGTGCAGCTTCGTCACCGTGAGTAAGCCGGAGGGCCGTCACGATTACGGCAATAGCGTCGGGATTCTTTAGAGCCAAGCATTTCGCTTCGGCGCCGGTTGCGTGTTCACAACACCTCGGCACGAACCTGAGCCACGCCACGATCTGTAATCCCTAGGCTGTGCGCGGCGGCCAGGGAGAGGTCTAGGACGCGGCCCCGGACCCATGGTCCGCGGTCATTGACGGTGACAATGACGCTTCGGGTGCCGTGAGTGACGCGTAACTTAGTCCCGAACGGGAGGCGGCGGTGCGCCGCCGTCAGTAGATTCCTATCGAACGATGAACCGCTCGCTGTCCTGCCTTTGGAATAAGAATAGTAGGAGGCTTTGCCGGAAAAGATTCGATTATCTTTCGAAGGCTCTTGCGCGGTCTGAGGTTGAGTCTGCTGTGTCGTCGAAGGTTGCGCTTGCGGCTCATCCTTCTTGGTCTGATCGGACCCTTCAGCAGCTGGCTCCGCGTGAGCTTTTGGAATGATGGACCACCTGTCATCGAAGGTTTGCGCGAAAGCGGAAGTCGGTTGGATTGCCATCCAAGTGGGGATTGTTGCAATCGCGATCATTCTACAAAGAAGTCGCATGATCGGCCTCACGCACAAATGAAACTGATGGACAATGCCAACTCATCGGCCCGTGTTCCTGCACACGCATTCACGTGCAGAACAAAGGTGGATGCATACCGGCGGCTCGAATAAGAGGTCCTGGACCGTTAAGGCGCAGCGCAGCAAGAAGTTATCTCGCTGCGGCCCATCATAGTCGCCGATGAACGAACCCTTTCGACTTCAGCGCATCCCTTCGAGTGGCTCGATGCAGTACGGTCAACGTTACGGGCGAGCGCCCCTTCGGGGCTCGCCCGCCCGATACGCACAGCGCGAAGCCGGGCGGAAACTTAGCCGACCGGCGGTGGTCATGTTCTCTGTTGGCTGCATCTTTGCTGATGCCGATTTACCATGCTTCTACGGGTCGGTGCAGGTTGCATCACTGATGTAGTAGACGACGCAGGGGTCGTCGGGCTTAGGATTCTGCTGACCTGATTTCATTTTCTGGCGGCTTGACCTGAAACCAGAGGCGTAGATCAACGTTGGGCAATATGGATGACAATAAGCTGCAGGCCCACGGTGAACGGGCTCTGGTCGTCATGACGCTTAGCACGGCAGCGTTGATTGGGTGCTTTACTCTCCTATTTTTGCAGTTGTAGGTTCGCAGTCGTAGGCCGCCTCAGTTGGCGGCCTCCTTCATTCAGCGGCAACCTTGTGATCACAGCGCTGCGGCTGACCTAGCTCCGACTAAGTTTTAAGCGGCACGTTTGTCTTTGTCTGCCGGATCCTCAACAGTTGTCTTGGTTTCGTCCAAGCCCCTCTCGTAGTTATATGCGAACCTCTCGATGCTGTTGGCCCACATCCTCAACATTGAGACCTGAAAGTGCATAATCGGCTTCAGGGCATTCATGCCGATTGCTGTCACGGCGGCGGCGGGTCTTTGTAGGTCGCGCGCAGAGCGGCTTGCGTAGAGATATTGTCTGCCATGCGGTCGCGAGGCTCGCACCTCGGGCGTCGTGCAGCTCGTCTAGTTTTTTCAAGTAAACGACCGCCGCCATTTGCAGGAGATCGAAACCGTATTCGCCGGTATCAGAAAGATTGGTGACGTAGCGATAGAGGGCGGACCGCACTGAGATCGCTGTGGATCAGCAAGTAGTTCCGCCAAGCGAACGCACACGCGCCGTCTCTAGCCTGAGCAGTCATGGGCACCTCCCAATAGCGGGAAAGGGCTAGCCAGCCTTTTCGTTCCGCGATCTTCTCGGTTGTAACGTTGTTCCGTAGGTGCGGTGCGAGAGGATTGTGTAGGGCCCGACCGGCCTGTTCTATCTTGTATTTTCTTCCTTCTCCGGCGAGATTCGCGCTTTGCTTGCACGCAGCTGCCTAAGGGAGGTGCGACAGTGGCCATTGCAAAGCGACTTTACGTGATTTCCGACCTACACCTCGGGGGCGACTATCCTGAACGCCACGGTGCCAATAGTAGCGTGGAAGTTCTTTTCAAAGAGAGCATCCTCGATGATCGAGGCTTCCGAATCTGTACTCACGTCAGCGATGCTGCGAAATTTGTACGGAGTCTTGCCTCCGCTGTGAGAAAGGAACCCTTAGACATCGAGCTCGTAATCAATGGAGACCTTGTCGACTTTCTCGCAGAGAAGAGAGAGGTAATCGATCCGACAACGGGAGAGACAAGCACCGGCTGGTTGCCCTTCATTGAAGACCCTTTTGAAGCTCAGAAATTGCTCAAACGCATCATAGAAAGAGATCTTGATTTCTTCAGAGCTCTTTCAGAATTTCTGGACAGCGGGGGTTTTCTCACAATCACGCTGGGAAATCACGATCTGGAACTATCGTTTCCGTCCTTGCGCCGGACATTGATAAATGAACTAAATGCTAGCGGGCGGAGACTCTCGCTCCTGTACGACGGCGAAGCTTACCCAGTCGGGCGGGTGCTAATCGAGCATGGCAACCGATACGATGAATGGAATGTGGTATCACATGATAGCCTCAGGCGCGTTCGGTCAGCCCAATCCCGGATGGAGCACCCGCTAGACCTCGCACGCTCGTTCCAACCGCCCGCTGGAAGTTTTCTGGTTGCTTCCATCATCAATGAAATCAAGTCCCGATTTCCATTCATTGACCTGCTTAAGCCAGAAAGCGAAGCTGCTATCCCTATCTTGCTTGCTCTAGCTCCAGAGTATCGGGGTAGAATTGTTGCGATTGCCGAGCTTGTCGCACGTTCTCGCAAACATCGGTTAGGGAATGATGGCCTACCGTCGCAGATGGGAGATATCGCGTACGCAACTGACGCAACGATTAGCGATGGAGAAAACGTAGTCAGAGACATTCTCGCGAGGAGGACGATCGAGGAAACATCGATCCGAGGCGATCTCTATAACGCTTTGGATAGAGAAGCTGGCGACATAGGCGCGAGTGAAATCCGCTCCCTCTGGTCAACTTTGAGATTGCTCCTACCCGGATCACGATCATCAATAGAGGAGCGTCTACCGCTCCTGCTAAACGCTCTTAAAGGCACTCAAAAAGACTTCTCATTCGATCGAAGTTTCGAAGTTAACCCTTATCTCGGCGCAGCCCAGCGACTCATCTCCCGTGGCTTTCAGGCCGTCCTTTTCGGGCACACTCATTTGGCGAAAGAGGTTCGCATTGAGGGCGGAGTTTATATCAACACAGGAACATGGGCCGATCTAATCCCCTTTCCAAAACACATTATTTCGTCGGCCGGAAAGCCTCATGGCGCACCTCTCGGGCCATTGTCAGACTTTGTGAGCGACATGGCGGGAGGGAGGTTGCGCAAGCATCTGCGCTTCGCTCCGACTTATGCTCGTATCGAGTTGGATAACCGCGGCGAAGTAATCGACGCACGTTTGCTTGACTACGATGGTCGGGATGATGGGTTATGAATTCGCAGGCAAAGAAGTCGATCGGGCAACTAAGGGCGACCCTCGGTGATGGGCGGCAAATATTCGGTACGGCATTTCTTGTGGGGCCCCAACACATCCTAACCGCCTTCCACGTGGTCGGGAATCGGATCGGGTCCATAGCTGCTCGGTCCCCATTGCTTTATCCATCGCTGCAGTTTGTGCCTTTCGATGGCGCGGAAACCGCCGCGAAGGTCATACCCGAAGCATGCGACTTCTACGACGACTGGGCTTTGGCTGAACTCCCTTCGCCTATTAGAGAAGTCATCCCTCTCCCTCTTGGCACAATCTCCACAGGGGAGTTGGAAAGGCTCGCCGCGATGGGAGAACACCTAAGGTTCGAAACGTGGGGCTACCCTGCCTTAGCCAAGCTTTCCGGTTCCGGCATCGCCATCGAAGGGCATATTCAGGACGCGAGTGCGAGTTATCAAGAAGCACTAACGTATCAGCTATACAGTGCGAACGTCGCGGCCGTCTATGATCGAACGTTAAGTGGGCTTTCGGGAGCGCCGTGCATTGTCGAGGGAGCTGTCGTGGGCATTATACGGTCCACGCTAGTCGCGAGCGATAGTACTGCTGAGCGGCCCACTCCTATAGGTGGTATTCTCTACGCCTGCCCGATCGCGACAAGTAGCCTTCAGGAGCGAAGCGCGGGAATAATACCCGCCTTGGATCCGATCCGGGGATTGCCCGGGCTTCCTCACCAAGCGCTACCACTCCAGCCGTTCCGATACTTGCGCTGGTACGGCGCAGAGCATGCCGAAGTTTTCTTTGGGCGCAACCAACGGATCCGAGAACTCTATGTTCTATTGAAAGACCAAGCAGCGCCGCGGCTCGTTCTGCTGTATGGATCATCAGGAGTTGGCAAATCCTCCGTCCTAGAAGCCGGCCTTCTTCCTAGAGTATCGATAACGTTCGAGGTTCGTTTTCAACGTCGCGAGATCGGAAAAGCATTAGCACAGACATTCGAAGAGCAGCTTCGCTCAGCGAGGGAAGCTGCCCGGGCTACAGGCAAACCGACCCTCATTATCCTTGATCAAATCGAGGAGGTATTTCTTACCGGAGAAACCGATGGTAACCTTCAGGTAGCTGAGCTCGCGCGTCGATTAGCAGCGTCTCATGATCCTCACTCGGATAAGATTATTCTTGGCTTCCGCAGTGAGTGGCTTGCGAACATTCGTTCACGATTGTTTGAGGCGAAACTTCCAGTACGCGAGTGCCATCTGGAGCGATTGACTTTTCTTGAGATCCAGGAAGTGGTCTCTGGCGTCGTCAACACGGAACGTTTGAGGCACTTCTACGCTGTAGCAGTGGACGAGGCGCTCCCCTCTCGAATAGCTGGGGATCTACTTGCAGACCCACGTTCGCCGGTCGCGCCGCTGTTGAGCATTATCCTGACGCGCTTGTGGGCAGACGCAAAAACGCATCTCGCTGGCGAGCAACGTCTCAGTATTACCTCATACGACCGCGACATGCGGAACAAGCTCGATTTGGATCGATTTTTGTTAGAGCAAATCGGGCAAATTGCATTAGTTAGGCAGGCGGATGTTGGATCCGGCTTGTTGTTCGATATTCTATATCGACACACGACAGAGTACGCGACAGCCCGAGAACTTGATTGGGGCGAACTCTGTAACATCTACCACCAGCTGCCAAGTGAAAACAATCACAGCTATTTACGCGGTCTCATTGATGCTCTCATCGCGCATTCTCTTTTAGTCCCTATCGAACCTCCCGGTGCGCAAATGCCGGCCCGAATGGAGCTAGGCAGCCGGCTGGTTCACGATACGCTGGCAACGCCCGTGCGAAAAAATTATCAAAAATCTGACCTCCCCGGTCAGCGAGCAGAACGCAGGCTGCTAAGCAGGATCGAGGATTGGGATCCGGCTCGGAGAAACCTCAATACTTTAGACGCGGGATCGATCGCCTTGATAGCCGCCGGTTCCAAGGGGATGCGTGCGCTTACTTCAAGCGAGAGCGACTTTCTGGCCGCCTCGATATCAACAGCAAATGCAGCCTCAAGGAAATCCATTCGCGATCTCAGCATCGTCGCTCTAATAGCCTTCTTCGTTATTGTTGCTGCAAGCTATTTTGGGACAACATCTGTTTGGTCACCTCGCTCTGAGGTGCGTGGCCCAGGCGAGATAATGAACCTCGTCACCGTCGACGGCATAAAGATTATAATGACCAGCACGGAATCGACTGTTGTATGGGACCCGGAGCGTCGCACGAGCGCAAACTACGAGGGCGAGCAGGTCGCAATCTACTACCCATACATGATACTGTACAAAACAAGATTTAGTGGAAGCGAAATATTCGAGCACGTAAGCGTGGTAAACCTGCATTCAGGTATTCAGAAAGAACTTGAGCTTGGAACCCTGCTTAGGGACGATAAGCCCTGGATTGATCGGGGCGTCCTCCTCGTGCCAACGTATACCTTTGGTACGTATATTTCTGGTCCGGAAAGAGGATTGTCACTCGTCAATTTAGAAACCAACGAAGTTCTCGGCAAGCTAAAGCGCCTAAACAAAATGCAAGTAGCAGTGATTGATCGCGAGAACTTGTTATTATTTGAAGACAAAAAGCAACCGCCCTCCATCTGGAGCATCCCAGAGAGTCGTACTCTAGCGAACCTCGCTTCATACGACGATCACTGGGTTGAGACGTTAGCAGTGGGGGTTGATACTGAGGTGAAGCGGTTAGCTACCGTTCAGCGAACGAGATTGACCAGCTCGGGCGCACACGATCCTCGATCTGCAGATAATTTTGAGATTAGCCAGTCCGCTGACACCGTGAAGTCTGATGTAAATCCTCCTACAGAAGAAACGGACGATACCGCGGTGAATCTTTCGATCCGCATTTGGGATCTGTCAGGTGGAGTTCCCCATGTGTCGGCGGAAGCCTCGATCGATCCCGAGAGCGTCGAAAATCAACTTGAAGATTCGAGTCCCGAGAGTGGAGTTCATTACGGCGCTTCTGTAGGGCTATCAAAAAGAGTTACTGGAGTAGCGATCTGGATAAAGGATGATTACGACTCTGCTTTCTACTTGCTAGATCCAGAGCTGAAAAAGCTTGCTTCACGACAGCAATCGTACGGATTTGGAGGAGCCGCGTCGTATTCTTCGACGATGTTTTATTTCGAACGCCCGCGAGACGCATTCGAGCTCTGGACGCTGGATGGTGAGCGTATCGTGTCGGTAGATGCAGCCGCGCCCGATGAGGAGCCGCCGTACAGGAAGTATGGTCGGCGTTTCGTGCTTAAGGAGAGTCTCGATCGGCTACTCGTTCAGAAGGGACGCGACCAGATTGAGATTTGGGGACTGAGCGGCCACGAAGCACGCAGGCAACATACCTTGAACACTGTCAACCTCTTGAATGTGCAATTCACATTAGACGGATCTGCTATAGCGGCTTGGCAGGAGGGCGCATTATTGAACTTGTGGTCTCTAAGCGGCGTCCCGCTCGGATCGATTTCCGGTATTGGTGGCCAGTATGTTCCCTCAATTTACTGGAGCCCCAACAGTTGCCTCGTTAAGGCCTGGACTTCTGAGGGACGTGTCATGGATTTCGAGAATGAATGGAACGTCCTGGGTCTCTTTCGCATCAAAAAGCAGAAATGTATTCGCTGAGCGGATTGCGCCTGTGTTCCAGCGTGTAGCTTTGACTAAGGGCTACTTGCTCTTTTGGCGCAGTGCTGATCGACCAAGACAGCCTACAGAAGCCGGATTGTGCCGCGGCACCTGATACTCTGGAGATCCACCGGGCCCGCCCAGTGGGGGTGATTGCCTGCCCTTCCGCACAGGGTCGACCTGCTGCATTTTACGCCTCTTAGAGAGCTCACTAAGGGCCTTTTAGGCCCTTGCCAGGCGCGGATGGCTAGCCAACCGTGTGCGCAGGCCTTTTTTGGGTAAGCGATGTTCTCAGGCCACGCGCCAGTGTTCTCGGGTAGCGAGATAGGCCCAGGGTAGCAGTTCGTCGATCTGGCTGTTCGGGTGGCCGTTGACGATGCGGGTGATGACGTCGGCGAGATAGGCGTGGGGTTCGACGCCGATGAGCTTACAGGTTTCGATCAGTGAGGCGATGACGGCCCAGTGTTCGCCGCCGCCGTCCGAGCCAGCGAACAGAGCGTTCTTGCGGTTCAGCGCGATTGGGCGGATAGCGCGCTCGACGACGTTGGAATCAATCTCGATGCGACCGTCGGCAATGAAGCGCGTCAGCCCGTTCCAACGCGACAGCGCATATCGAATGGCCTCCGCGAGTTTGGTCTTCTGACTGATCAGACCAAGCTTGGCGCGCAGCCAGGGTTCGAGCTCGTCGACGATCGGCCGGCTCTTCTCTTGGCGGACGGTGCGACGCTCGTCGGCGGCGCGGCCACGGATCTCGGCTTCGATGACGTAGAGCCCAGCGATACGTTCGAGCGCCTCGCTGGCGATTGGTGCGGGGCCGGCTGCGGCGAGTTCGTAGAAGCGCCGGCGCACATGGGACCAGCAGAACGCCAGTTCAACGTCACCGCGCTCGGCCAGGACCCGATAGCCGGCATAGCCGTCGACCTGAAGGATGCCGGCAAAACCCGCGAGGTGGACGATCGGCCGTTCGGCCTTGCGATCGGGAGCGTAGACATAGGCGACGGCGGGCGGGTCCGTACCGCCCCAGGGCCGGTCGTCGCGGGCATAGGCCCAGAGCTGGCCGGTCTTGGTGCGGCCGCGTCCGGGATCGAGCACCGGGGCGGTGGTCTCGTCGGCAAACAATTTTGACGACTGCTTCAGCCTCGCGAGCAGCCGCTCATGCACCGGCCGCAACAGGAAGGCTGCCCGCCCGACCCAATCGGCCAGGGTCGAGCGATCCAGGTCGAGGCCTTGGCGGGCGTAAATTTGAGCCTGCCGATACAGCGGCAGATGGTCGGCATATTTGGCGACGAGCACCTGCGCCACGGT